>JASFHU010000396.1:0-5055 GCA_050123055.1 Anaerolineae bacterium | reverse complement strand
CCTGCAAGGGGAGCGCGCCCTCTTTGTGCGCCAGGCCAGGGGGCATTCCCTCGAAGGGTTATGGAGCATCCCCTGGGGATTGGTAGATCCCGGTGAGTCGCCCGATGCGGCCGCCCTGCGCGAGACATTGGAGGAAGGCGGTGTCTCAGCCAGCATCGAGGGCCTGCTCGGGGTCCAGAACCTGCGTCAGGAGGGTTGGGTCGCCCTCCTGTTCCTCTGCCGGCACGTCAACGGCGCCCCGGCGCCGGATGGGGGTGTCGAGACCGATGACGCGCGCTACTTCTCCCTACAAGAGATGGACGCCTTTGACGAGCCCTTTGAGCCGTGGTGCGAGTGGCTGGTACGCCGCGTGTTGAGCGGAGCCTACCATCTGATCCCGCCCGAGGAGAGCAACCCCTACCAGCCGCGTATGGCTTTCTTCTGACGTCACCGAATCCTTTCGACATCAGTACTGCTCAGTCCACGGGCATCCTGAGCGTGTCGAAGGATGCGCCCGCCCAGGCAAACCAGCGCGTCCAAGTGGTGCTTGTGGTAGTTGTCCACGATGGCATCAGTCATGTCCATCGTTTTGCCGCCCACCGGCATGCGATGGGGCTTTTCGCGGCTGGTACCCAGGATCGTGCCGCCCACCGTCAGGATGCCCGACAGGTTTGCACTGTCCAGGCGCATGGTGCGGTTCTCCATCATGCCCCGGAAGCCGTCGCGAAAGCCGATGATCTGCATCCCGTGGCAGCCCGGCGCCGCCTTGCCGATGCCCCGCAGGGCAGCGTTGAGGCCGGGGCTGTCCCCGCCAGAGGTCAACAGCCCGATGAATTTGGTCATGGTAGTGGTCTTCCCCACTGAGGCTCGCGCCGAACTGGATTGGCTGTCCCGATTATGACCTAGTCCTTGCCTGAGGTCAACTACCGTTGGCTGGACCCTGGAGCCGAGAAACCAGGATCTTGCCCAATCCGGGCTCGGATCGAGGCCAACTCGAGAACCTCCCGGGGGGGCAGGTCCTGCACGCTGGAAGGAAAAGCCTGGTTTCTGACAGAGCGGCTCAGAACACCTGCCCATCCTTGGCCCGCATATAGAGCACCGGCGTGGCAAACTCACCGTTGTCGAGGCCAAACTCCACCGAGATGGCCCGTCGCGCCGACTGGGTGGCCCAGTCGACAGGTTTGCGGGCTGCGACGGCGGCGTAGAACGCTTCAGGTGCAGGTTAGCGATCTCTTCCGCTTCAACTCGCAGCCGGAGGCGGCGGCGCGCTTTTCAATCAGCTTGTCTCCAGTAGTCAGATCTATCCAAACTCCAGCACATGAACCAATGCCCGCGCCTCGTCCCCCAGATCGAGCAGGAAACCCTGCAGCGCGGCCAGCCGGTCCACGATCACGTCGATGGAGTGCCCAAACACGCCCTCCACGGCGGCCGGCTGCTCGACCAGGCCATTCACGTACCACAGGCTGCCCAGGCCCAGCATCATCGCCGTAGCCGCCGCATAGCCGAATCGCACCAGGCGCGCGTCACCTTGCCAGCCGGCATCCCGCAGCCCGGCCAGGTAGCCCTCAAGGACCCGCCGGTCCAGTTCCTGGGCATACTTTATGTCCACTTCCATGAACTGCAAGCTGACCCCGACCATAGGCGCGATCTCTTCCCCCACGGCGCCTGTCCCCACCATGGCCCAATCGATGCCCACCAGCCCTTCCTGCCCGTCGCTACCGCGCCGCAGCATCAGGTTGCGGCAGAAGGCATCGTGATGGCACAGGCACCTGGGCAGGCGGTCCAGGCCTGCCAGCAGCCGCTCCCGCTCGGACCATAATTCCAGCGTTCGTGCCAAGCGGCCGCCTCCTAGCAGGCGCCGCACCACCGGCTCGTCGCGGCGGCATTCTAGCTCCTCGGCCACCGGCGCAACCCCATCAAGCCACTCCCGCACCCGCCCCTGGCTCAGCCAGGGCAGAGTTGGGAGCGGTTTGCCGGCCAGGTAAACCCCATTGAACCGGCCCAGGAACCTGGCCGCCTGGCCACACTGTTCCAGCGACCACGCGGCGTCGAGTTCGTCACCCAGATCCTCCAGCCAGACCCAGTACTCCGGGCCGGGGTGCTCGGTAATGCCATAGCAATGGGGCGCTCTCAAGCCTGCGGGCAGGTCCTCCAACAGGCCCGACTCGTAGGCCAGGATCTCCCGTTTCCAATAATCCCAGCCGGTGATCTCGTTGCTGTCTCCTCCCTCCGCGCCGCGGAATGCCTTCAG
Source organism: Anaerolineae bacterium (assembly GCA_050123055.1). GTDB lineage: Bacteria > Chloroflexota > Anaerolineae > JAAYZQ01 > JAAYZQ01 > JASFHU01. Next base: position 2,825 of record JASFHU010000396.1, on the reverse strand, counting down.
GACCATGGACCAGGCAGTAGACACCTGCTCCCTCTGCTCCCGGGCCTGGCCGCTGAAACGGACCAGGCCGATCACGCCCGCCATCCGGCCCCCGCCCATGTGCAGCGGCTCGTAGCGCCAATCGCCGACCTCTATGCTGTCGCTCCGCAGGGCTCGGCGCACCAGGGGTGTGAGCACTGCACCATCAATAGCCTCCAGGCGGCCCTTCAAGTCATAGGCCATCTGTCGTCCGCCTCCTAAACCGGTGTTGCACCACGCTCCTCCGCTATCCCCCTGCGCATCACAGGGTTGCCTGCCGGGTCATGGCGCAGAACGGTCCCGCCAAACGCTGTCTATATGCTAGCTAGGCTGCAATGAGGACAGGACCAGTATAGCACGCGCCCTGTCCGCTGTCAACACCCTGCCGAAGGAGCAGCCTGAGGCACCTCCGGGTCTGTCGACGCGCCAGTCGAAGGAGCCTCCGTTGCCACCAGCACCGAGATGTGGTAAGATAGGACCGTCCCGGACGAAGAGAGGCTACCATGCCCGCGCAGGAAATCTCGCTCCTGACCACCAAACTCTATATCCCGACGCCGCGCCCGAACCTCGTGCCCCGCCCGCGCCTGATCCAGCACCTGGACGAGGGCCTGCGCCAATGTCTATCTTTGGGCCTTCTTGGCTCAAGCCTGCCCCCTGATCGGGCGGCTACCAAAGAAACCACGATCAAAGAGGTGACCACCATGAACGCGAAATACCTTCAGACCGTCAACGGCCCGGTGCCCATCGAGCACCTGGGCCTGATCTTGCCCCACGAACATCTCTTCACCGACCTGCGCGGCCCCCTGGTGCCCGGCTATGCCCGCGCCGATCCGCAGGTCGTCGGCCAGGTGATGGCGCCCTACCTGGCCGAGGCCCACGAGGCCAGCGTGACGGCCCTCGTCGAGTGCTCCACCATCGGCGTCGGCCGCAACGTCGCCGTGCTCCAGTACCTGGCCAGCATCACGCCCATTCACATCATCGCGCCCACCGGCGTCTACCGCGAGGCCTATGTGCCCCCGCGCCTGCAGGCCCTGAGCATCCAGGAGATGGCCCGCGAATGGGTCCGCGACCTGAAGGAGGGCATTGACGGAACGGGGGTCCGGGCCGGATTCATCAAGGTCTGCGCCAGCGACGACGGCCCCACCCCGCTCGAGGAGCGCATCCTCCATGCCGCTGCCCTGACCAGCCAGCAGACCGGCGCCGCCGTTGCCAGTCACACCGCGAGCGGCGCCATTGCCCGGCGCCAGATCGAGATCCTCGCCTCAGCCGGCCTCGACCTGCGGCGCTTCATCTGGGTCCACGCCAACCTGGAACCCGACCCTGCATTCCACGCCGAGGCCGCACGCCAGGGTGTTTATGTCGAGTTTGATGCCATCGGCGCCGGATGGGCGTCGATGAGCGGCATGCTGGATTATACGCTGGCTCTCCTCGAGGCAGGCTACGCCGAGCAGATCCTGCTCTCCCACGACGCGGGCTGGTACGATCCTTCCCAACCCGATGGCCAGCCGGAGGATGGCGGCATCCGGGGCTACACCGCCCTGACGGCCGATTTCCTGCCCGCCCTGCGCGCCCGCGGCGTGACGGACGAACTACTGCACCTGCTGACGGTGACCAATCCAGCCCGAGCCTTTGGCCTGCCTTATAGCCACGAATTGCACGAATCATCCGAATTAGACAAGGATTGAGAAGCCCGGAAGCCACGAATCCCTTCGGGGACTCGGGATCTGCGATTGCACGATCCACACGCATTGGACAGAGACTGAGCAACACAAACAAAGGAGACAGATGATGAACGTAATCGTACTCAGCGCCAGTCCCAACGTCGACGGTCTGACCGCCGCCTGCGCGACCGCGGCCATCGGAGGAGCGCGCCAGGCGGGCGCCCAGGCCGAAGAGGTCCGGCTCAACGACGCCCAGGTCGGCATGTGCGAAGCCTGTGATAACGGCTGGGGAACCTGCCGGCCCGACCACGAGTGCCAGGTGGAGGATGGCTTTCAGGCCCTACACGCGCGCGTCCTGAAGGCCGACGCCATCATCTTTGTCACGCCCGTCTACTGGCACGAGATGGCCGAGGCAGCCAAAGCCTTTGCCGACCGGCTGCGGCGCTGCGAGGCCACCCGCGGTGACGAGAGCGGCCTGGCCGGGGTGCCCGTCATCGCCGTCGCGGCCGCCGGCGGCAGCGGCAACGGCATGATCACCTGCCTGCTCAGCATGGAGCGCTGGATCGAGCACGTCCGCGCCCGCAAGTTCGACTTTATCACCGTCAATCGCTGGAACCGGCCCTATAAAGTGGCCGCCATCGGCCAGGCCGCAGCAGCTATGGTGAGGGACGTGCAAACCACGGGCTAAACTCTGCTGCTGTTCGCCGAAGGGCTCCTGACCGCTGACTCTTCGCCTGCAATTCGTCGCCAACCCCCTTCGGAACGCCGTCAGCATCCCGGTGGTCCATATTTGCGTCAACTTGACACCTACCCTTTCTAGGGCTATAATGTGGCTACCTTGTAGCTACCAGCATTGGAAGGGGGAGCAATGCCAAAAACGATCGGCGTACGCGAGTTGAAGAACCAGACCTCACGCGTACTGCGCACGGTTCGCGAAGAGATGAGCGAGTACATAGTCACCCTCCGTGGCGAACCGGTGGCTGTGTTGAGGCCTCTGACCGAAGCGGAGATGGAGCGGTTGCGCCAGGTCGAGATCGACAACGAGCTGGCCGAGATCAAAGCATTGGCCCAAGAGGTAGCAGATGCCTGGACCTCGGAGAAAAGCGCCGTGGAACTGGTCGCCGAGCAACGCAGGTGATCCATGGC
>JASFHU010000395.1:0-5063 GCA_050123055.1 Anaerolineae bacterium | reverse complement strand
CCCATAGTTCAGTATCATGGCCAAGGGGTGGGGAATGTTCAGATCCACGTACTGCACGTTGGCCAGCGATGCCTGGCGGCGGCTTTCGGTATAGAAGAAAAAGAAGGGATACATGGCCAGTTCCCGCTCGACATCGATCACTTCATTGTCGGTGACAATATAGACGTCGTTCCGCCAGTCCACGTACTGGTAGATGAACCACAGGACGGCCGCGATCCCCAGTAGGGCAATAAGCAGGAACAACCAGCCCGCAAAACCTATCCACGCCACAGGCGGCAGCAAGATCGCGGCTAAACCAAAGGCCGCTGTCACAAAGGCCAGGCCATAGACGAACAACAGGTATACGGCCAGCAGCATGAGAAGTGCCTGCAAGCCGGTTCGCCGGAGCAGATTGATCCAGTGCTTGCGCCAGATCACCTGGTCATCCTCCCGGATTTCGAAGCGGGGAAACCAGCCTTTAAGGTCGCGGAAACGGTGAAAGCGCCCCGGAGAGGTTGGCTCTACCTCGACTGCCGGTTGAACCAGCACCGAATCGGGTACGGACGGCTTCAGGCGTTCGGGATTGAGCTGGTCTTCCAACTGCTGGCGGATGCTCTCCCTTTGCTGGACATGGAGCCCGCGACGCGCCTGGACGGATGCCTCTTGTATCAACTCCTGGACGAATGCTGGCCGGGGTATGATCGCAAAGTCGATCTGCCCCCTGGCGGCCGCGGTGTCGATGCCGACATTGCCATACTCCAACAGTTGTCCAAGGACGCCGACAAAGATGTTGACATTCTGGATCTGCTGCAGGGGGATCTCGTACCGCTCCTCGCTGAAGAAGAGCTTCTTTTCGGTATGGATGACGGCCTCGTTGGTCACTTCGTAGGTATCGTTTAGCCAGTCCACGTAGCGATAGACGATCAAAAAGACCACAGTCATCAAAAACACGATCCCGACCAAGCGCAACACCCCCAGCAGTCCCAGGGACAAACCTGCAACCGTGCCGGCTCCCATAAACAGGAACACCACGGCGCCAAAGACCACCAGAGGCAGGATCCGTGTGACGGGGAAGATCCAATGCCGCCGCACCTTGTATGGCAGGTAAAGGTCATCCTCAAGGGAGGAAGGCACTGCGCTCGCCTGGGGGTCAGGTGGCTGGAACTTTTTCAGGTCCTCAGGATTCAGTCCAGCATCGGCCAGGAAACGCCCAAAATCCTGCCGGCTCAGGACGATCCAGATGCTGGGTTTGGTAACTTCTACCGTGGCGCCTCGCATTTCGTCCGTCAGCAGAGCGTGTGCGCCGAAATAGTTACCCTCCCCACCGGCGGGCTGGACGGAAGGATCGGCCGCTCCCCGGTGGGCTTGAAAGTAGGCCACGGGCCGTGGCTGCCCTCTACCAATCTGCAGGCGCACGACCGCCTCGCCCTCGTCCAGGATCATCAAGCTATTGGCCGGTTCACCTTGCCGGGCGACAATGTCACCCGGCCGGTGATACACCAGGCTGACATATCCCGTCAGAAGCCGCAAATGATTGTCCGGGAGATGGGCAAAGAGGTCGACCTCCTGGAGCCTCTTCTGCAGGTTCACCCGGGCCTCATCCGCGAGCAGGGCATCGGCACGGTCGACCAGCAGCGCCTTCATGGTCTGCCCAGGGATACGGTAAAGGCGCGTGGGCAACCGGGTGGCAGCCGTCGTCTGCCGTCTCTGATCGCGCTCCAAGCTGAAGCGGCCGAAAAAGTTCCCGGCAGCATAGTAGCGGGGCCAATCTTGCTGGGGTTGCGGGCCGGGCGAGGGGGTTTCGATCACCTGCCCCTGGTCGACGATATAGAAACTGTCCGCCTCATCACCGGCGCTAAAGATCGTCTCGCCAGCGGCACGGGTCTCGATCTCAACCGCATCGGCCAGGCGATAGACGTCCCAATCGTTCAGGCCGATGAGCAGGGGCACAGATCGCAGACGGGATGCGATCTCGGTTTGGAAGAACCAGCTTCGCCAATCCTTGTTCGCAAACAGGAGCGGTTGCAGATGTCGCAGAGGGATGGCCAGGAGGACGGTAGCCTCCTCGGCGATGGCTGTAACCCGGAAGGGTTGGCCGGTTACCAGGGCATAGCGACCCAGGTACTCGCCTGCGCCAGCACGGCGGTAGGTGGTTTCCAGTCCAGCCTGGTCGTATTCCACCTCTGCCACCTGACCCTTTTCCACAAAGAAGACGGACGGGGCAGGCGTGCCCTGGCGAAAGAGGATGGCACCCTTTTTCAGGGATACCTCCTCCACGCGGGGCAGCAGAGACTTGACCTGCTCCTCGGTCAGTTTTGTGGTCAGCGGGATCATCTGAAAGCGTTCAAACGAAACTGGGTCCACCGCCCCCTGCCTTGCTCACCCACCCGAACCTTTGCCCCGCGGGCACCGTATCTACATCGATTATACCCTGTTTCTGCTTGATTGGCAAAACAGGTGGCGGTCTGACAAAGCGCGGTACTGCCGCCGGCTCACTGGCCGCGCCAGGCAGCCAGGAACAGGCAGAGCCAACCGGCAACAAAGGCAACGCCACCCAGCGGAGTAACGGCACCCAGCCAGCGCAGGCCGGTGAAGACCATCACGTACAGGCTGCCCGAGAAGAGCAGCGTGCCGGCGACGAATAGCCAACCGGCCGCGACCGGCAGCCCAGAATCGGGCCAGTGGCTGATGGCCCAGGCAACGGCCAGCAACGCCAGCGCGTGGTACATCTGGTAGCGCACGCCGGTCTCGAAATTGGCCAGCATGTCCACCGCCAGGCGATCTCGTAGCACGTGGGCGCCAAAGGCCCCCAGTGCCACCGCCAACCCTCCCAAAATGCTGCCCAGGGCAAAGAACGATCGGGTCATGTCGACTCCCTCACACCGTCGTTGGGTCCTGGTGGATCGACGGGGCGCAGGCCTTACTTTTCAGGCTCCAGCAGGGCGTCCAACTCACTGGCCAGCGTTTCCGCCGTCGTAAAGTGTATAGCTTCCAACCCCAGGGCTCTTGCCGCGGCTACGTGACCGGGACTGTCGTCGATAAAGATCGACTCCTCGGCCGCGACACCCAGCCGGGCCAGCACCAGCTCAAAGATGGCCGGATCGGGCTTGGCCACCCCCTCGTCCCCCGAGCAGACGACCACGTCGAACAGATCCAGGATCTCCCAATCGGCCAGCCATTGGTCCAGGCGCGGTGGTGCATTGGAAAGGATAGCCAGCTTGTACCGGCCTCGTAGCCTCTGGATCAGATCGAGCACTCCTTCATTGATCGTCTCGTCGGCAAAGTACCGCTGGCGAAAGGACTGGATCTGGTCGGGGGTATTCAGCCCCAGCTCGGGGCCGATCTCCAGCCAATAGTCATCCAGCGCCTTACGACCGACCAATACCTGCTGCCAGCCCTCGCGGCCAAACATGACGCGGTTGAGCGTGCCTGGCGCCAGATCCAACTCTTTTTCGTAGTCTCTGAATAGAGACATCGGTTTCTGAGCCGAGATAACCCGGCCAAAGTCAAAAACAACAGCCTTAATCATAGAGACTCCCAAAACATGGCACGTCCAAAGATCATCCCCCAAGGACACTGGCAGCCGCGGCGTCCAGTAACCAGGTGAGCCCTCCAGCCGTGGGCTGGATCCACTGCGCAGGCAACGGCCCGGCAGGACCTTCCAGTACGGCTTGCACGACCTGGGCCTTGGCGCCACCGCTCACCAGGAACAGCACCTGCCGGGCAGCATTGATGGCTGGCAAGGTCAGGGTGATCCGCTGGGCCGGGCGGTCCTGGTACACGGCCGTCGCCGGAGCGACCAGACGCTCTGCCTCTTCCAAGAGTGGCGACCCCGGGAAGAGGGAGGCGGTGTGGCCATCCTCGCCCAATCCTAACAGCACCAGGTCGAAACGGGGCCGTGGCCCACAAAAGAAATCTTGCAACTCCCGATCGTAGGCCCGCGCCGCTGCCTCCGGCGCCAATTCGCCGCGCATGCGGTGAACATTTTCCGCCGGGACAGGCACCTGGGCGATCAATGCCCCCTCAGCCAGGTGATAGTTGCTTCCGGGGTCATCGGGTGGCACGCAGCGCTCGTCCCCCCAGAACAGGTGTACCTGCCGCCAGGGGATCTGGGTCCGGTACGGTTCTCTGGTCAGCAGCTTGTAGAGCTGCCCGGGGCTCGATCCGCCCGAGAGGGAGACGCTAAAGCGACCCCGAGAAGCGACCGCTTCCCGCGCGAGTTCGGCAAAGCGTCGGGCCGCCTGGTGGGCCAGCTCCTCTGCATCGGGCAGGACAACGACCTCTGCTTTAGACTCCATAGTTTCCCCCACATCCCAGGAGCCAGGCCCGCCCTTCCTGGCCCAGCAGGTCATCCGCTTCGGCCGGTCCCCAGCTCCCGGGCGCGTAGGAGGCCAGAGGTGGTGCATCTGGCCCTTCCCAATGGCCCCGGCAGTGGTCGATCAGGCACCAGGCCAGCTCGATCTCGTCGGCGCGTGCAAAGAGGGCAGCATCACCCTGCATCGCATCGAGCAACAGGCGCTCGTAGGCTTCTGGCAGCGTACCCGCGCCAAAGTCTTCCTCGTAGTGAAACTCCATATCCACCGAGCGGGTCCTCATGCCCACCCCCGGCTCTTTGGCCTCGAAACGAAGGTGGATCCCCTCGTCCGGCTGGAGACAGAGGGAGAGGATGTTGGGTGTGAGGCGGTTGTCGGGCGCTAGAGGGAACATGAGGTGGGGCACACTTTTGAACTGGATGGCGATCTCGGTCGTTTTGACCCTCAGGTTCTTGCCGGATCGCAAATAGAAGGGAACGCCCTGCCAGCGCCAGTTGTCCACGAACAATTGCAGGGCGGCGTAGGTCGGCGTTTGCGAGCCAGCCGCTACCCCCTTTTCGCTGCCATATCCGTCGTACTGGGCGCGCACATGTTGCTCGCCCGGACGAACCGCCCGCAGCACCTTAACCTTCTCGTCGCGCAGGGCATCGGCCTCAAAGAGGGCCGGAGGCTCCATGGCCGTCAGCGTGAGCAACTGCAGCAGGTGGTTCTGGAACATATCGCGCAGCACACCAGCCTTGTCATAATATCCAGCGCGATGCTCTACACCAA
>JASFHU010000394.1:0-5071 GCA_050123055.1 Anaerolineae bacterium | reverse complement strand
CCTCGGTGTACTGGCGCCCGGACTCGACCGACACCACCAGGGTGATCGTGCCCAGCGTGTGGCCCCGCGTCACCAGTGGCACGATCATGGCCGACTTGACGCCCAGCGACCGCACCAGCTCGATCTGCTCGGCGTCCGGGGCGATGGCAGCGAGCAGCTCCCCCGATGCTTCCGGATAGAATTCCGGCCGGCCGGTGCGCAGCACATGGACTGCCCCTGGTGGCGCGTCCAGGTCGGGATCCTCCCGATCCAGAGGTACTGGGTTCCGTCGCAGCAGGCCGTTGACCTGTGCCAGTTTTTGTGGGTCAGCGTGTATCACGGCCACGGGCTGTATCATCTTGCCTTGTTCGCAAATGTGTACCATGCACCAGTCGGCTAAGAGCGGCACCACCACCTGGGCGATGTTGGCCAACCGGCTGGTGGCGTCGAGGGAGGCGGCCAGCACTGGGCCGGCCTCAGCCAGCAGGCGCTGCGAACGTTCGACCTGCTTGCGCTCGGTGATGTCGCTGCTGATCTCTGCAATGGCCTGGGGAGCGCCGGGATCTTGCTGCCATACGGCCCAGCGGCTGGTCACCACCACGGGCGTGCCGTCGCGCCGGGTATGGACGAGTTCACCTTCCCAGTGGCCCGCACGCAGGGCCGCGGCTTCGATACCCTCCACCGGTTGTGGAAACTGGGTGTGTAACAGCGTGTGGGCGTGTTTGCCGAGAACCTCGTCGCTTGTCCAGCCAAAGAGCTTTGCGGCGCCCTGGTTCCAGAAGATGATCGCGCCCTGCATGTCGCGCAGGATGATGGCATCGAGCACCAGGTCCAGGAGGTAGGCCTGTTCGCGCAAGACGCGAGTATGATTCGCCGACGTATTCACATCCAAAGCTCCCAACAAGTTGCAGCTGGAATAGTTCTGAATGGAAGTATAACACGCAGCCAGGCCAGTTGTCAAATGGTGCAAACCCAGCCCGGGAAGAAGGATCCGGCGCATCCCCAGGGCCTTGCCCAGTTCCTCGCTTGCCCCTACGCCTGCCGCTTCTCCGGTCTACCTTGTTTCCTACCGGATCATTCTGCCGGGGTGATCACGACCCCTTCGACACTCGCGTTCTGCTCGCCATGGCGGCAGTCATCGTCGCTTCGATCAGCTTGCTCGTGTCAGAGACGTCGTCGCCGGACACCAACGCCATCTCGGCAGCCAGGAGCTCAAGCCCCTGTCTGAGGTTGCCAGAGTCTGTTTTCGTGAGATGGGCTATCTTCCCGTGCCAGGTGAGATCACGCACCACCCTGGCCAACTGCATCACCCGGCCAGTCCCCAGCTCGGCACATACCTGCTCTTGGCGCTCCTTGTAATCCTCTGACAGTAGATGGGGTTTGCCCCGCAGCATGCTCAGCACCCGCGGGAACCTGGACTGGGACATGGCCGGCCTCACGCCTACTCTGTCGGCCTTGCGCACGGGCATGTGCACAGTCAATCGCTGGCCCGGCACTTCGATCACATAGTAGCGCTTGGTCCCATCCAAGAGCTCCCTGTGCTCTATGCCTGCAATCCATCCAGGCCCATGATGTGGATGTACCACTTTGTCACCTACTGAATACCGCATGGCTTTCCCTCCTCTACACTCCCCAGCATTTGCGTGATGCTGCTTCCGGCTCACAAAGACGGCCAGACAGTGTCCATCCTAACCTACTGCCGACATGGACCCGGCCAACAAAAAAGCGCGGACTGGAATCATTCCGGTCCGCGCTGCAGAGTACGGCTTGTGGATTGTCGCCCGTCAGTACATGGTGCATCATTGCCTGACACACATCATGTAATGACGACGCGTCGTTCCATCGTGCTCCAGGGCTCTCGGGCACCGTGCCTACCAGCGCGAACGCCCCCGGTCACTTGCTCGACGCTCGCGCGGCGGATTGGCCTTGTCCACCTTGATCTCGCGCTCGTCTACCGACTTGCCGTTCAACGCACTGATGGCCGCCTGGGCAGCCCGATCCGTGGCCATCTCGACGAAGGCAAAGCCCTTGGGCCGGCCCGTGTCACGGTCGGTGATCAGGCTGACCGATTCGATCTCGCCATACTCGGCGAACAGAGTGCGGAGTGTACCCTCGGTGGTGTCGTAACTCAAGTTGCCAACGTATACTTTTTGTGTCATAGAGTCTACTACCAGCCTACCACGGCCACGTTGGTCGCCTGCAGTCCCTTCTGGCCCTGCTCGACGTTGAACTCAACGCTCTGTCCTTCTTCCAGGTTCCGAAAGCCTTCGCCTCGGATTTCAGAGTAGTGGACAAAGACATCAGGGCCTTCCTCTCGGGTTATAAACCCAAAGCCCTTGCCTCCATTGAACCATTTGACGGTTCCAGTTGTTCTTTCAGACATTTCACACCTTTCACATCGTTTGTTAGGAGGAAGGCGCAGCCGGTCTTGGCATAGAAAGAGCACCCAGACTGGTAATAGCCTGGGTGCTCATCTTCTTTGACTGAACCAGATTCTTACTTCATCCTACGGTGATATAGTACCACAGTCGCCAAGTTCTGTCAAGTTTCTGCAGGGGTATGGCACAACTGAGTATGGTCGGGCTAGGCCCCGTAAGCTGCGCCGTAATCCTCCATCGCCGCTGCCACCACTTGTAGAGCATATTCGCGGCCGTAGACGCTCTTGATGGACATCTGTGATGTCCCTCCGGGCATCATCTTGTAGGTGTTGAAGTAGTGCCGCAGCCGCTCGACCAGGATGTCGGGTACCTGCGAAACGTCCTCGACGTCTCTCCAGAACTCGTCATTGTCCAGCACGGCGATGATCTTGTCGTCGGCCTCTCCGCCATCGATCGCCTGGATGCCTCCCACCACTCGAGCAGTCAGGATCACTCGCGCACCAGACAGGCAAACGTTGATATCTGCATAGCTTCACCTGTGTTTGGAACAACCGGGCCGGTGGCGTGGGCGATGGCACATCGACGTGCACCACAAGGGTCAGTGCCGCGCCCACCCGTAGAGGTCAGCGGAACCAACAGGTTATTGTGCCATATCGCGGAAGTGCCGCTGCCGGGCCAGGCAAACCAGCATTGTACCACTGTTCCGCTTCTTGAGCAAATCCAGATTGCAGCTCCAATCGCACGCGCTCCCGCTAGGCGCCGCCAGTCCAGGTCCGATGTTCGGTCGGCAGGTTATGGTTCATCCTGCCCCCCGCGCTTCAAATGAGCAGCTCACCTGCACCCTCCAGCGGGATTCGAAGATGCTGCAATGCGCGCTGGCCAGTAGCAGCACCTCCCGGTCAGCACATCTGTCTCCCAAGGGGATCTCTCCGCCGCTATCGTAGCGTTGTGCTGGCCGAAACATCACGTCCGCCGGAAGAACAGCGAGTCAGCACGAATAACCACTTTGGGTGATTGATTCTGATTGGCTGTTCGTCAAGCGCAAGCGTGTTTTTGGCCAGTACAGGGGGCCCGGCTGACTGGACGGCTGCGATTCGGACGAACCACAAGCCAGCGAGGACGAGCGATATTTCGAGAATGGCCGACAGGCGTGAGCGCGAGACCAACCCAGGCCGGATGCGATGAGTGATTCCAAACCTATACCCGGCGAGTCAGCCGGCTGATACTCTCCACGTGCTCCGGGTCGTAGCAGTCACCGAAGCGAGTTGCGGGCAGCGCTGCCTTGCGGGCAGCTAGCTCTTCGTATTCGTCGTCATCGACCATGGCCACACAACGGCCGATACAGGACTCGCCATCGACGAAGCGCCAAGGGAAAAAGCCGATAGTGGTTCGTCGATTGAGCAGGAGGTCGATGTCACCGCCGAGACACTCGGCATGGATGATGTGATGGGGGAACATTTCGATGTGCATCAACTGGTACTTGTCGGGCGTGAACTGCTCAGCGAGGGTTGTGCCATACATCTCCTGGAAGACCCTGTCAGCTTCGGCGGCTTGGCGGGGCATCCAGTCGCGGATGATGGTGTTCATGGGGTGGTCGGCGCTGCCGCAGTCGACGCCGATCCACTTGATCTTTTTTTCCTTGGCCCAAATGGCAAAGTCGCGATCGGGGCCGGGATGCTGGACCATGTACCGGATCTCGTCGGCGGTGGGCATATCCCAACCAAAGTGGTGGTAGCCGGTGTGGATGATGAGGATATCGCCCTCGCGGACCTCGACCCTGTCCTCGATCATCTGGGCGGTGTAGATCTGATAGTCGCCGGTGGCGTCGGACAGATCGACGACGGCCCCGGGGCCGACGAGAAAGTCGTTGAGATCCAACTGGGCGATGTCCTTGCCGGGGGTGAAGAAGTGGATCTCACCGTCCAGGTGGGTGCCCAGGTGATTGGAATGGGTCAGAAGCTGGCCGTTGGCACCGTTGGGGGCCAGTCGCTTGAAGTACTTGACCTGCAGGGGCTCGTAGGTGGGCCAGGGCGGCGTACCAATTCCCAATGGGATAGTCAGATCGATCAATTTCATGCTTGTCGCTCCTTTTTGTAGATTCGCGTTGTAGCGATGTGCCGGATGTTTGCTCAGAGTTTCAATGGACCGGCCCGGGTATTGCAGAGCCGGTACCTGCTACCAGTATACAACATTGTGCGGAGAAAGGCCAGTATCAGGCAGACAATTCAAGCTGGCGCTGATAGAGCTGACTGTACAGGCCGCCGCGCTCCATGAGCTCCAGATGGTCGCCCACCTCGACGATGCGGCCCTCTTCGAGGGCGATGATCTTGTCGGCGTTGCGGATGGTGCTGAGTCGGTGGGCGATGACCAAGGCAGTCCGGCCTTCCAATACAGTGTCCAGGGCCTGCTGGATGAGGAACTCTGCCTCGGCGTCCACGGATGACGTGGCCTCGTCCAGGATCAGGATGCGCGGGTCGGCCAGGATGGCCCGGGCCAGGGCCAAGCGCTGCTTCTGCCCGCCGCTCAACTTGACCCCACGCTCGCCGATTTCGGTGTCGTAGCCATCAGGCAGCGCCAAAATGAAGTCGTGGGCAAAGGCGGCCTCTGTGGCTGCGAGTATCTCTTCTTCTGTAGCATCTGGCTTGCCGTAGAGCAGGTTTTCGCGGATGCTACAGTTGAAAAGGAAGGTGTCTTGCAGCACTACGGCGATCTGG
>JASFHU010000393.1:0-5071 GCA_050123055.1 Anaerolineae bacterium | reverse complement strand
CGGGCAAGCCTACCTGACTCCCTGCCGGATGGCGACAAAGATGGCGTGCAGGATCACCCATTGACCATCCTCGACGTGCTGCATGCTATCGGGATGCTGGGCGTCAGCGGGCACCGCGACGCAGACATTGACCTTGTCCCGGAGCTTGCCTCCCTGGTAGCCGGTGATGCCGATGGTGGCCAGGCCGATCTCGGCGGCCTTGTCCATGGCCAGCAGCACGTTGGGCGAGTTGCCGCTGGAGCTGATGGCGATGGCGACGTCGCCGGGCTGGGCCAGCGAGGCCAGCGGCTCGGCAAAGATGACCTCGTAACCAAAATCGTTGCCATAGGCGGTCAGTAGGGGGATGTTGTCATTGAGGGACAGGACCTTAAAACGGGGCTTGCCCTCCTCGACAGTCCCCTTGCCCAGGTCGCAGGCAAAGTGGGAGGCCATGGCCGCGCTGCCTCCATTGCCCATGACAAAGATCTGCTTGCCCTCCTCCCGCGCTTGGTTGAGGACGTTGATGGCCTGATTCATCTCGTCGTGGGGCAGGTTGCGCAGCGCCTGACCTACCTCGTCAAGATATCGGGTGATATAGTCCATTTCTGTGCTCCTTCGCATGTTCTTCGTGGATGGGCCGAGCGTATGTGAATACGTTTCCACGCAGGCACCAAAAAAACACCCCTCAGACGTGTGTGAATACGTATCCACACACATAATACCACATTCTGACAGGCTGTCAAGCGCCACTGATGTCCTTGGGTATCGGGGTATCGTTCGGAAGTATGGGGACAGACCTGAAAGGTTTCGGAAAACCTGTCTGGTCAATAGTCCCCCACAGTTCCTAACGATACTCTGACGTCTTCTATTGCGCGGCGCTTGCTTTCCGGGTATAATGTGGAGAAAGTGGCGCCAGTCAAAGCGAAAGGTCGGTTGAAATGCGCATCGGAGTCGTCAGCGATCCCCACGGTTGCCTGGTCGGGTTGAAGGCTGCCCTCGACTGGTTGGCAAAAGAGGGCATCGATACGGTCGTCTGTGCTGGGGATGTGGCAAACTTTGGGCCCCAACCCAATGAATGCATTTCCCTGCTCGCCGAGCGGAATGTCGTGACGGTGCAGGGTAATTGTGACCGCGATATGCTGCTGCCTTCTGCGGCTGATCAGCAGACCGACGAGCGCACGGCTCAGCTCATTGCGATCAACGACTGGGGGAGAGAAAGGCTTACCTCAGCCAGCCGGCAGTGGCTGGCTGCGCTGCCGCCAAGGCTTATGCCAGCTCCCGGGGTACTGATTGTGCACGGAGGGGTCAAGGACCCGGAGGAGATCGTGGCAGCGGACACCGAACCATCTTTTCCGCCGGGGGTGTCGGTCGTGGCCGCTGGACACCTGCACGTACCGTTCGTCACTCACACCAGGCAGGGCGTGTGGGTCAACGCTGGGAGTACAGGCCGACCGTGCGATGGTGATCCGCGGGCAGCGCTCGCGGTCTTGGAGCAGCAATCCACCGGATGGACGGCGTCGATCCATCGTGTCCCGTTCGATATTGAAGCAGCCGTACAGGAGATTCGCCAGGCGAATATGCCCTTTGCTGAGCGAATCATCGAAACACAGAGGAAAGCCTGTTGGTGGTAGTGCAACAGTTCTGTTGGGGAAGCAGGGCAGCCCATGCCACTTGACCTCAGACCCTGGCAATGGGCGCTCCTGTTGGTCTCGTTCGGCCTCTGCGTACTGCTCGTGATAGGCGGCATCTACCTGCTGGCGGGTTCTGAGCGGCTGGCCTTGGAAGAGCGGACGCCTACGCCGAAACCCAGCCTCACGCCGGCTCTGACCGCGACGCCCAGCCCCTCAGCGACCCCCACTCAGACAACCACTCGCAGCCCCTCGTCCACCGCCACTTTGATCCCTTCACCCACTCCGACTCCCACGGCTACCTTGCGCCCGACCCTCTCGCCCACGCCGGTCCCAAGCCAGACCCCGTCACCTACACCCAGGCCTCAACTCAGTGCGAGGTTGGCCGACGCCTTGCGCCATCAGAGGAACGGCAATTACAAACAGGCAATCGCTGCCTACCTGTCCATCCTGGAGCACGATCCCACACCTGTAGAGGGCCGGCAGGCCCGATTCCATCTGGCAGAGAGTTATCTTCTGAGTGGCGACTATGCCGCTGCCGCCGCCGCGTGGGAGAGCTTCCTGGCCAGCTATCCCGAGGACCCCCGGTTGCCGCGGGCGGCGCTGATGGCAGCCCGCGCCTACCGGGCGATCGACCAGTGCGAGATGGCCGTCCCAGTGCTCCAGCGACACGTGAATTCCGAGACCGTGCTGGCCGATCTGGCCTATGAATGGATTGGCGACTGTCACGCTGGCCATCAGAGCTTTGAGGAGGCTCTGGCCGCCTACCGCGCTGCTCTGGACGTGAGCCGTGTCCCTGACGTCGAGGCCAGGCTCAGGGAAAAGCTGGCCAGCATCTACCTGGACAGGGGTGACTATGACACAGCCCTGGCAGAGTACAGTGCGATCCTGCGCCTTGCTCTGAATGAGGAGTACCACGCCCGGATCGAGTACGAGGCTGGACAGGTATTGGCCGCGCTGGACCAGCCTGCCGATGCCTACGCGCGTTACCACCGTGTGGTGGAAAGCGCCCCCGAGTCTGAATTCGCCTACCCCTCCCTCCTGGCGTTGGCGGAGGCGGGTGAGAAGGTGGACGAGTTCCAGGCTGGCCTGGCCTTCTACTATGCGGGTAAGGCCAACCGGGATGCCTACGGCGCGGCCATCCGCGCCTTCGACCGCTATCTTGCTCAGGAGCAGGTCCCCAAAGCAGATGAGGCGCTGTACCACAAAGCCCTGGCTCAACAGGCCATGGGCCGCACACCCGGTGCGTTGGCCACGCTGGAGTCGATCATCCTCGAACACCCCCACTCCCCATGGTTGGAACATGCCTGGTACGAGAAGGTGGTCACGCTGGCCCGCACCGGGTCTGTTGGTCAAGCCGTCCAGACCTACCGGGAGATGGTGGGCCTCTTTCCTGATAGCGATCTGGCTGCCGAGGCCCTGTGGCAGGTGGCGAACCTTCGTGAGGGAGCGGGAGCCCGGGCCCAAGCGGCCGTGCTCTATAGAGATCTGCAGTCTGGCCATCCTGGCTTTGAACACGCCGGCGAGGCACTCTGGCGGGCAGGGCTCATCGACTACCTGGCCCAAGATCTGGACGGAGCGGCTGATGCGTGGCAGGATCTCGCGGACACGTACGTCGGCTCTCCCTTCAGCGCCGGTGCTTTGTACTGGCTGGGCAAGCTGGCAGGTGCTGGGAGTTCCCAGCCGGAGAACGAGCATTGGGATCAACTGGTGGACCAGCACCCTTACGACTGGTATGCCCTCCGTGCGGCGCAGATCCGCTCTGGAACGCCTCTGACCGGCACGCGGTTCGTGACCGAACCGTTGGGTCCTTCCCACTGGGAAGCGAATGAGGCTGAGGCTCAACTGCTGCATTGGCTGGCCGGGTGGACAGATGTCCCCACCAGCACGGTCACAGCTCCCGCCGATCTGACAGCAACCCTTGACCAGCAGCCGAGGCTGCAGCGGACCCGTGCTCTCCTGGAGAGCGGGCTGAGGGAGGAAGCTATCGCCGAATCTGAACGAGTGCTCTCAGCGGCGTGGGACGATCCCCTGGCTCTTGGCCGATTGGCTTTCTTTTTCCATGGTCAGGATCTCTACCGGCTGGCCGCACGCAGCGCTATCCGGCTGGCCGAATTGTGGCCGGAGGGCCGGCTGAACAATGCACCTCAGACGTTGTTACGCCTGGCCTACCCCCTGGCCTACACGGATCTGCTGTCGGCCGAGGCGCAGAAACGGGACCTGGATCCTCTCCTGCTAGCGGCACTGATCCGCCAGGAGAGCCTCTTTGAACCCAGCGCCGAATCGTGGGCCGGGGCACGCGGCCTGAGCCAGGTCATGCCGGCCACGGGTCGCCAGCTTGCCAGGCATTTGGGCATGGAGGACTATGCTGAGGATGATCTTTACCGGCCCCATGTCAGCGTCGAGCTTGGGGCCTACTACCTGACCACCCTGCTGCAGGTTTTCGATGACCAGATCCCGGTGGCCCTGGCCGCCTACAATGGAGGACCCGGCAATACCCGACGCTGGCTGGACGCCGTGGCAGGCGACCTGGATCTCTTTGTCGAGACGATCGCGGCCGAGGAATCACGGCGTTTCCTGCGGCGAGTCTACGAGGGCTATGTCATTTACGAAACCCTCTACCGGGGCACCGAACCTTCGGAGTAATCGACTGCAGGTCCGGGTCTATCCCTCCAAGGGCTGTAAGGGCAGCCGCGAGTATTGTTGGCATCGGCTGCGCGTGCAGGCACACAGCGATCGATCCTGCCCTGACGAACAGAGTCCGGCTTGTATGCACTACTGGTGAAACCAGCTTGCAGGAAAGCAGCGGACATGGTATACTAGGAGGCGGATGTATCCAGGAAACCTTTCACCGGCTCGCAGGCGAGGAGGATAGCAGGTTGAAAGTCCAGGCCAAGTTTGGCATGACGGATGAGCGGATGTTCATGCTCTCACCCCGGCATTGGCCCCCAAGCGCACCGCGCGATCTGGCCCTGCAATTGGGCATTTGTCCAGTGCAAATCACACTTCTTTGGGAGATGCGACAATGAAAAGATTGGTAGTTCTTCTTGTGATCCTGGGCCTGCTACTGGCGGCATGCGGCTCTGCCGAGACGCCAGACGATGAGGCTCAAGCAACAGTGGAACAGGAGACGGTGGAGTTCAAGACTCCCCTGCCAGCAGCTACCGAGGCAAAGGTCCAGCCCACCAACACGCCGGTGCCGCCGCCGCCCACACCCACATCCTTGCCTACAAATACGCCTCCGCCTACGCCTTCGCCGGCTCCGACAACGGCGGAGGAACAGCCAACGGAGGCTCCGGCTCCTTCGCCGGCGGTCCCAGAAGCTCCGCAGGTCACCGAAATCATGGTTGAGATCCCGGCCGGCCCCTTTGTCATGGGCCAGGATGATGGAGACCGCGAGGATCGGCCGGCGCACGAGGTGGACCTGCCAGCCTACGAGATCGACAAGTTTGAGGTAACCAACG
>JASFHU010000392.1:0-5072 GCA_050123055.1 Anaerolineae bacterium | reverse complement strand
ATGACCCGCACGTCACTGGCGGTGACGGTGGCAATCTGCCGGTCAGCCAGGTGGATCACGTCTTGAGTGTGCTCCAGGATGGCCGGGATGTCGGAGGCAACAAACATCTCGCCCTGGCCCAGGCCGACGACTACGCCGCCGGCATTGCCGAGGCGGGCAGCCACCAGCTTGCCAGGGTCACGGGCGCTCAGGACGACGATGGCATGGGCGCCTTTGATCCTCTTAAGGGTGCGCTGGAGCGCAGCTTCCAGGGTGGCGCCATTCTGGAGAAAGCCCTCCACCAGGTGGACGATCACTTCGGTGTCGGTCTCAGAGGCAAACTCATGTCCCTTATCCCTGAGTTCGCGCCGCAGCTCCCGGTAGTTCTCGACGATGCCATTCTGGATGACGACTGTCAGGCCCGTGCAGTCGAGGTGAGGGTGAGCGTTCCTCCGCGAGGGCCTGCCGTGCGTGGCCCAACGCGTGTGTCCCATGCCGATGTGACCGGTCATCGGCCGCTCCTTCAGGCGTTGCTCCAGGTTGACCAACTTGCCCTGGTCGCGGCGAATCTCGATCTGCCCGTCTTGGATGACGGCGATGCCTGCCGAGTCGTACCCTCGATATTCCAGATTCTTGAGGCCATTAAAAATGATGGGGGTGGCCTCACGGGGCCCCACGTAACCGACGATGCCGCACATGGTAATTCCCTCCTGTGATTTCTAGTGGTGGCAGTGAGTGACCAGAAGCAAGTCAGGCTCATGGCCCGGGCTCGGTCTGGAGACCTTCGCCCAACATAGGTGTGAAAATGGGCGGCAACATGAGCCTGCCGAGCAAGGATCGCTCTGAGGCTTGTTGCCATGGGGCCACCGCGCATCGCGTTTTTGTCCCGCCGGTCACCCGGCGGCTTTGTACGGTGCACTCTTGTCCAGGAGGGAGAGCTACGGACCGTGGCCCACGGGTCCGGGAGGCATCCGCCGATGTGGAGTTGCCACAAGGGCAACCCAGCACTCGATTTTCCGCAACCGATTGGCATCAGACAATCGGCGGCGTCAGCCCTGCTGTCAGGCAGGGAACCTCCTCCTCGTCAGCCTTGCCGTTTTGAGGGGCGACAAGGCTCAGGCGCTGGCTTTCCCTAGCCACTTGGTGGCTTCATCTGATTTCCTGTTCGATCACCTCCTTTTCAGCAAACGTCCCTATCGCGGCAAAGGTAGCAGGCGTGCCGCATACCACCTCCTCCATTATACCAGATTTGGGCCAGCATGGAGGTTAGAATTTGGTATGAATTCTAACCATGCCCTCACTGCTGACAGGCCTCCACAACCTGACGCCCCCTCAGGAAGCCCTGGCGGTTCAGGTCAACATATTTGGGCGGCACGCGGGCCTCGATCACCTCCAGCCAGGTCGCTTCGGGCACGTCAAGGAAGGTGGAGACGGCGCCCAGGAGCACGACGTTGGCGGCCCGGGCGTTGCCCAGCTCCTGGGCGATGGCCGTCCCGGGCACGATGTGCAGGCAGCCGGTGAGGCGGGCATAGGTGGCGCGCAGTTCCTCCTCGGTCGGGTAGTGGGCGCCTCCAGAGGTGACGGTGATCGGTTCGATGGTGTGCTGGTTGACGATGGCGGCACCGCCAGGCTTCAGGTAGCCGGCGTAGCGCAGGGCCTCGGCCTCCTCGAAAGCGAGCAGGATGTCGGCTTCGCCCAGGCCGATGAGGGGTGAATAGACCCTTTCTGCATCCCAGCGGACGTGGGTGTTGACGCTGCCACCCCGCTGGGCCATACCGTGAACCTCTGACTTTTTGACGTCGAGTCCGGCTGCCAACGCCACCTCGGCCAGTACGTTGCTGGCCAGGATGGTCCCCTGGCCGCCGACGCCGGCCAACAGGAAATTACAGTTTTTGGTCATGGGGTTATGCCTCCTCCACCTGGTCGCGGAACAGGATGGCTTGCCAGGGACAGACCTGAGCGCACACTTCGCAGCCGGTGCACAGTTGCGGGTCGATGAGGGCCTTGGGCCTCTGGGTCTTGGCGTCGAGCTCGTCGCTCTTGAGGATGGCTGGGCAACCGATACGGAAGCACATGGTGCAGCCATTGCACTTTTCGGCGATCACTTCCAGGGGCAGCCAGCGCTTCCGGGCGCTGGGCAACAGGGCGCACTCGTCGCGAGCGATGAGGACGCTGGGCCCCTCGGCTTTAAGAAAGTCCTTGAGGGTCTCGTCGATGGCCTTGACGTCAAAAGCGGGCACGGTAACGACGCGGTCGATGCCCAGGGCGCGGACGAGGGGCTCCAGCTCCAGCGCCGGGCTCTCCTGCAACTGAAGGGTGTAGCCGGTGCCTGGGTTCTGCTGGTGGCCGGTCATGCCGGTGATGCGGTTGTCGAGGATGATGGTGACGACATCGCTCTTGTTGTAGGCAACATTGGCCAGGGCAGGCAGACCGGTGTGAAAGAAGGTGGAATCGCCGATGACGGCCACCATGCGCTCGCCGATGCCGGCCTGGGCAGCGCCGTGGGCGACGCCGATGCCGGCGCCCATGCAACCGCAGCTATGGATGGCCGACAGGGGCGGCAACAGGCCCAGGGTGTAGCAGCCGATGTCGCCGGCGACGGGCACACGGCGCTTGTTGAGCACGTGGAAGACGCTGCGATGGGGACAGCCAGGGCAGAGTACGGGCGGCCGGGGTGGCACCTCGGGTCCTTCGACTTCGCCCCTCGGCGAGCTCGGGGGGCGCCTCAGGGTAGGCCCTTCGACATCGCTCAGGACAGGCTCCTCCAGCGGCTGGCCGGCGGATTCGGGCAGGAGCCCGGCCTGGATGGCGCTGTGTCGCACCAGGCGGGCGTCGAATTCGCCGCAGAGGGGAAAGATGCTCTTGCCCTCGCACTCGATACCAAACAGCTTGATCTCTTCCTCGATAAAGGGGTCCAGTTCCTCGACGACGATGAGGCGATCCACCCGCGCGGCAAAGTCGTGGACGAGTCCGGGCGGCAGGGGGTAGCTCATGCCCAGGCGCAGGATGGAGGCACCTGGAAAGGCTTCCCGGGCATACTGGTAGGCCACGCCGCAGGTGACGATGCCCAGGCGGCTGGCCGGGTCGGCGGGGTCGCCCCACTCGACCCGGTTGAAGGAAAAGGTCTCGGCGAATTGGGACAGGAGCTGGACCCGCTCCTCGATGACGGGGTGTTTCTGGCGGGCGTTTCCCGGCACCATGACATACTTGGCCGGGTTGCGAGGGAATTTCTCCCGGGTGGGCAGGATCTTGATCTGGTCGCCCAGCTCGACGGGGGTACTGGAGTGGCAGATGCGGGTGGTCAGCCGCAGGAAAACGGGGGTATCGAACTGCTCGCTGAGGTCGAGGGCGGCGCCGACCAGATCCTTGGCCTCCTGGCTGTCGGAGGGCTCGAGGCAGGGCAGGCGGGCGAACTTGGCGTAACGGCGATTGTCCTGCTCGTTCTGGGAAGAGTGCATGGCGGGATCGTCGGCGGTGACGATGACCAGGCCGGCCTCAACGCCGGTCATGGAGGCGTAAAAGACGGAATCGGCGGCCACGTTGACGCCGACATGTTTCATGGCCGCCAGGGCCCGCCGGCCGGCGTAGGCGGCCCCAACGGCGACGTCGACGGCGACCTTTTCGTTGGGCGCCCACTCGGCATAGACGTTGGGATAGCGGGCGAAATTCTCCAGGATCTCGGTGCTGGGGGTGCCGGGATAGGCCGAGGCGACGGCGACGCCGGCCTCCCACGCCCCCCGGGCTACGGCTTCGTTTCCTGACAAGAGTCGTACCATTGACTTCACCTCCATTGGTGATGAGGGCTCGATTATACCACGAGGGGGGAGAGGGCCAAAACGGCGGCTGGCGGGGGACGTACCCCCACCCCATGCAGGTTTTTTTTGGGGAAACAATCGGGGTACATGGGGAGGAGGATGGAGAGGGGAGAAGGGAGACTGGAGATTGGAGAGGGGAAGGGGGAGAGGGGAGGGTATTGGGTATTGGGTATTGGATATTGGATATTGGGGAATGGGGAATGGAGGGGATGAGGGAGGGTGATTTTGCTTGGGCTTTGGGGCACGGTGGTTTGCTCCTTGTGATCTTGGCACGTTCCCTTGGGAGATTTGGGATACGATGCTGCGTGCTTCGTTGTGCAAAAGTCTACTCTTTGTTATAGCACAAATGTTCGAGACACGTGCCCGAAAATGGTTAAAATTCTGGGGAGTTTTTGGGAGATGGAAGCTGGGCACTGGGAGCTAGGGACTAGGACCTAGGTACTATGACAGTGGAGGAGGAAGAGGACTGGGGGCGTGTCCAGGAGGGACATCGATGCAGTCTGGCGGCACACTGACAGGGCTGCTGGGGCAGCGAGCAGGTTCAAGTAGTGGGGTACGGATCGTGAAGGAAGAAGGAGATGTCAGGAGATTGAGAGCAGAGGGCAACTGGAGGTTCCGCGCATTATCAGCACGAGAAGCCCCTGTGGATGGCAAGTCCATCCACAGGGGCCATTGTGAGTTCTTTGGATGTCAGCGAGGTCCTGGCATAGGGACTGCTTTGACTATGCAGCAGGCGCCGCGCCGAGACTTCCGGCGTCCATCGCACGCACCTGATCTGGCTGTGCATCCTCTACGGCCCGCAGCTCGCGATAGGTCAGCGTCCAGGCGCTGGACTTGAAGACCTCCATCAGCCCACCAAGACACCACCACGGGGCCAGCATCACCAGGATGAAGATGGGCAGCCCGACCACCGCCGCCAGGAGCACTGGCAGGGCACCCTCAAAGACCAAGCTGGACAGCAGAAAGACCAGGTAGGCTGACAGAGCGCCGCCCGCTCCCCCCAGGACGATGAACAGGATCAGGAGGGGGAACAGCACCAGGAAACTGAGGGCGATGGCAACGCCCCAGCCGAGCATTAGGCCCAGCATGATGAGCCACATAACCAGCACGTCGGCTGGCTTGTGCCTGACGATGGCCCAGCCGCGGCGGATCGAAGCCATGACACCCAAGCTCTCCAGGGCGCACGCCTGCCGGAAGAACCGTTTCAGCATCGACATTAGGGTGCTGACGACCACGGCCAGTGCGATGCCGGCCACAAAGAAGCCACCCGTGAGCAGC
>JASFHU010000391.1:0-5079 GCA_050123055.1 Anaerolineae bacterium | reverse complement strand
TGGTCAATGTGGCCAGGATGCTGGCCGCCGACGCCAGGGATCTCTTGGCCCAAGCCCGGCGGGAAGAATAGCCTCCGTGTACTAGGCCGTCGCTTCCCTCGGCAAGGGTTTCATACTCCGTACCTCCATCGCCAGCTCTTTCGGTACCAGTAGCGTGACCACTGCGGTGAGGTCAAAGCTCTTGGGTTGCTGGAGCCGCAGCACGCTGGCCTCGCACAGCACCTCGCCAGCTCGGTTCACCCCCTGGACTACCGCTCCCCTCTCGGGCAGGGGCAGGAACTCGTAGGGAAAGGAGACCGTTGCCTCGTCTCCCGAGTATGTCAGGTCCACGCGAAAGATCGCCTGGCCGGGACAGATGGGGATGCACTGACTGCAAGCGTCACACTCGTCAGCCTGGAAGACGGGCAGGTTGGTGATCGGCTGGCCGACGTGGATGGCGTCGTTTGGACAGACCAACTCGCAGGGGTTGCAGGGGATGTCCTGCACGCACTCGATGACCACGATGGGCCCGCGCGCCAAGGCCTCCGCTTTTGGGTAGCCCGGAGATGCCTCTAGCTCTGCCTGCGATGGGATGCCGGTCCGTAGAATCCCCTCTTTCTTCGCGTCCATACCTCTCAGCCCTCCCGCTCATAGTCTTCAAATGCCGACTGGATCTGCTGTTTGCCGGTAATCCGATCCTGGCCAAAGGAGCCGATACGCAGGGAATCCAGGCGCTGGCGCACCTCGGCCTTTTTGCGTTCTGCTTGCTCCGGCGGCAAATGGCCCAGGGCCTGGGCCGCTGCCAGGCCAGCCAACCGCCCCTGTTCCATGGCCGTTGATGCCTCTTCGATGCCGGCAGCGTCCCCGGCTACGTACAAACCGGGCAGGCTGGTCTGCATATCCTTGTTGTGAACCGGTATCCATCCCCCCAGTTCCGCCACGTGGGTGAACTTGCAGCCTGCGATCCAGGCCAATTCGGCCAGCGGAGAGAGTCCCACGGCCAGGCCGATGGTGTCCACATCCAGCGTCTGTTCCGTGCCGGGCAGTGGCTGCCAGTCCGCATCCACCTGGGCGATGGTGACCCGTTCCACGCTCTCTTTTCCTGTGGCCTCCAGGATGGTGGTTTCGGTGAGGATCGGCACCCCGGCTCGGCGGACCTTGGACGCGTGCACCCCATAGCCGCCGATTTCAGGCAGCGCGTCGATGATGGCCACCACTTTGGCCCCGGCCTGAAGGATCTGATAGCTGACAATCAGCCCCACGTTGCCCGCACCCACCATCAGCACCCGACGTCCGGGCAGGGTGCGATGGATGTTGATCAAGGTCTGGATAGCGCCGGCCCCCATCACCCCGGGCAGTGTCCAGCCGGGAAAGGCCAGCGGCCGCTCGTTGGCACCGGTGGCCAGAATCACGTTGGACGCTTGCAGGTCCTCGCTGTGGTCGCCGCACACCAGACCCAGCCTCATGTCGGCGAACAGACCATAGACCACGGTGTCGAGCCGGATCTCCACCCCGGCTTCGCTGGCCTCGGCCAGGAGATCCTCGCCGATCTGCACGCCGCGGATCCCGGCGCCGTGCTCTTTGGAGCCAAAGAATTTGTGGATCTGTTTAAAGAGTTGTCCGCCGGGACGGCTATTCTCGTCGAGCAAAGTGACCTGGGCTCCTGCCCGGGCGGCCTCGATGGCTGCCGCCAGTCCGGCGGGCCCGGCCCCTACGACAGCGATCTCTGTCACACTCATGGCCCTACTCCTCCCGGTCCCCGGAGGGTTCATCGCCCCATCGGCCCAAGCCGACCTGTGTTTCGACGATCATGCCGTCGCTGGCGGGGGTGACGCAGGTGCGCACGTTGGGCTGGCCGTCGACGATCATCACACAGTCGGTGCAGCGGCCGAGGGCGCAGAATACCCCCCGGGGCTCGTTGCGCTGGGTAGTGCGACGGAATGTCCGCCGGCCGGCGGCCAGCAATGCTGTGGCGATCGGCTCCCCTTCAATCGCTTCCACGGGCTCGCCGTCTACCATCAGTGTGACCCTGTTCCCCCATCTGGCTTCTCCAAGGATAGGATGCATTTCAACTCGCATGTTCCGCTCCTCAACTGTCCTCAACGCCGGTCACCCGGTTGGCCAGAACCCGCACCGGCACGGCGCGCACGGGAGGACGGGTTCTGTCCGGTTCCACCTCCGACCGGTCCCGCTTCGTTTCGCGGGTCAGGATCCCTGTCACCAGGTGCCCGCAGGTCTTGCCCTGGCAGAGGCCCATCCCGGCCCTGGTGGTTCGCTTCACTTCCTGCATCAACCGCAAGTCATTCTGCCTGATAGCCTCTTCGATCTCGGTTTGGGTGATTTCCTGGCAGCGGCAGATGATCAGATCGTCGTTCACGTCTCCTCCTCCCTCAATGACCGCTTCGATCTGGACCCGCCTTTCGGGTCCCGCGCGCGTCGTACCGCAGGGGGTCATAGTCCTCCAGCGGGATGCTGGTCTCGCCTTCCACGATCAGATCACTGATGATCTTGCCATGGATAGGTGACAGGGTATTGCCACTGTGGCCCACGGCAATATAGTAACCGGGAACGTGGGGGATGGGTCCGATAAAGGGCACACCATCCCGCGGCATGGGGCGCAGACCCGAGAATTGGCGGATGATCGACAGATCCCGGGTCGCGGGGATCATTCTGGCCGCGTTCTTGGCAATCTTGTCCGCGCCCTCGATGCTGGTGCTCAGGTCAAAGCCCACCTCCTCCATCGTCGCGCCCATGTGGAAATTGCCCTCCAGCGATTGCCGGACGGTGGACTGGGCGATGGGAAGTACCTTGGGCGCAGCCTCAGAGACGAGCACCTGACCGCGCTGGGGATAGAGCCCGATGGTGACGCCCACCATTTTGGCGACCTGTCCGGCCCACACCCCCGCTGCATTCACCGCGTATTCTGTGCCGATGCGGCCAGCCTTGGTGAATACCCCGGTGACGCGGTTCTCCTCGTCCAGGTCAAAGCCGGTGACTTCCGTGTCCCTCATGACCTTGACTCCTATGCGCTTGCAGCCGCGCAGGAGAGCGTAGGTCCATTTGATGGGATTGCTGTCGCCGTCGTCCGGGCAGTAGATGGCCCCGGCTATGTCCCGCGAGACGCCCGGCTGCATGTCCCACACCTCCTGGGGAGAGAGCAAGCGCCCGCGGAATAGCGGACTGCGGCTTTGCCGCTCCAGGATACCGGCCGCGGCCTGGACGTCCTCCTCGGTCAGCAGGATTTTGAGGCCACCCGGCCGGAATTCGACGTCCTCTCCCAGCTCCTCTATCATCTGGGGCCACAGCCTGGCGCTGCGCAGGTTCAGCTCCATGTAGGTATGGGGCTCCTTGATGCTGGACCACACCAGGCCAAAATTGGCGATGCTCGTGCCCGTGCCCGGGCCGCTCTTGTCGACCAGGGTCACCGACTTGCCCCGGTTGGTCAACCAATAGGCGATGGAGCAACCAACGGCTCCCCCACCTACCACAACCACCTCGGTGCTGTGTATGGTCTTCACTCGCTTACCTTCTTTCCGCAACTCGCGCGCCACCGTCGACGACCACCTCGCCAACGATGAGGATGGTTTCTACCTCCGAGATCCGCTCTGGATCAGTGATCACCAGGTCAGCGATCTTACCCGGGGCGATGAGCCCCCGGTCTGGCGCCAGCTCCGGGAAGGCTTCGGTCACCCGGGAGGTCCCGCTGGCGATCAACTCGGGCAGGCTGGCGGCGCCTACGCGGTTCGCTTGCTCAACACCAACCAGAGGGTTGTCAAAGTAGCCCCCGGCATAGTCGGTGGAGAGAAGGTCTACCAGGCCCCGGCGATAGAATTCGTAAAAGACCTCCCGGTCTGCGTCGGTGCTGAGCCGTTGAGCTCCCCAAAAGTCCAGGGTGGCCACGTCGATGAGTACCCCCTGCTCGCGCAGGACACGCGCGTTTTCCAGGGCCTCCTCGGCCTCAAAGTTGGGGTGGTTGGAGTGGCCGGCGACGACCAGGTCCCCGCCGGTTTCGGCAACCTGTCGCAGCGTGCGCATCGATTGCGGTGCGTTGTGAAAGATGGCCTTTACGTTGTGCACCTTGGCCTCGCCTACGGCCTCCTCGAATCCGACCAGGGCCGGGCCCAGCGAGGGCATCACACAGTTCAGGATCAGGTCCCGGGCCTGGTTGAGGGTCAGATCCCCGGCCAGCCCCGTCTCCTCCAGGGCGCGGACCAGCGCCTGGGCGTCATAGTCGGCTGGGTCGGCGAAATGGCCGATGACAGCTTCCTTCAGTTTGCGGGCGTTCGCCGGTTCCAGGGTTTTGCCAGTAGCCGCCTTTACTGCCCGGGGGATAAAATGGTATTCCTGGCCGCCACCTGCCAGCGTCATGCCTCCGCCGATCTCGGCGATGGCGATGGCGCCCGCCTCGAGCTGTTGTTCCACTGTCAGGCCCTGGTGCCGCTCGCCGAATCCCGTGCCGTCCACCACCATCGCCGCCTCGACGTTGGCCGGCGTATAGGATGTGGCTGACTTGACCCGCAACGGGTGGGACGCCGTAGCTGACTCCACATCCTCTACGGTGGCGAAACCACAGATATTGAGGATGGTCGTGGTGCCACCCAGCAGGTGCTTGTCCAGGTTATGCGCCACCAATTCCTCTGACAGGGTCGGAGAAGCGCTGGGCCAAAGCGGGCCAAAGTGACAGCCATGGGTATGGTGGTTGATCATCCCCGGGATCACCAGGCGCCCATGGCAATCGATCACGCGCTGCGCCCCGGCCAGCACGCTGTCGCTGACCTCCCCCGGTTCGACACCCGCGATCCGCCCCCGCTCGACGAGGACCGTGGCCCGATCCAGCATGGTCCGCCCATCCCCAGTGATCACCTTTGCATCTTTCAGTACTATCATCTCATCCGCTCCTCATTCCCCCCACTCCAGTGGGTCAGTTGCTTGCCAAATACTCTGTAACCTCTGTGACACGCTCCACGTCTTCTAGATGATCGATGGCCTTGTCCAGTTGGTGAGCTCTGACTGGCCCGATCACCGGCTCGGCCAGTCCCAGGAACTTGTTGCGGAGCTCGTCCGGCGACAGTGGGTTTCGTGGATCCCCCCGGGCATGCA
>JASFHU010000390.1:0-5080 GCA_050123055.1 Anaerolineae bacterium | reverse complement strand
CCCCTTGCGCTTCTGTACGTGCGCCGGACCTTGAATCATGGGCGCAAACGTGACGCCGTCCTGGGCGGCATCTTTGTAGCTTTGCTAGGCATCACGCGCTGGCAACTGCTCTTGATGGGTGGCATGCTCATTGGCTTGTACGTACTCTACAGATGCCTGACAGACAAAGGCTGCCGCACCTGGCGCAGTTTGGGGTTGTTAGGACTGACGGGAGTAGTGGCCGGGATATTGATGGCGCCGCTGCTAGTTCCTGTGATCTCCCATCAGTCGCCGCGAACCTTTTTGGAGGATATTGCCGTTGCTGAACCACTCATATATCAGACTGACCTGCTGGCCTACCTGCTGCCCAGCAGCAGACACCCCGTATGGGGAGACCAACTCGCACCACTTCGAGCGAATCTCGCCCACGAAAATGTGCTGCGCCCCCCCTTTCTCGGCTATGCGGTCCTTGGCTTGGCGCTCTATGGAACGGTCAAACGTTGGAGACAAGCGGGGTTCTGGCTTCTGGCCGCTTGCCTGTACCTTTTTCTGGCCCTTGGTCCTGAGCTGATGGTCAATGGGCAGTTATACCCGGGCGTGCCGATGCCCTATCGCCTCGTGGGAGAGTGGTTGCTTACGCCCATTGTGCGCAGGCCACATCGCTTCAACCTCTTTCTTGCCTTGCCGGTTGCCATGCTGGCGGCGCTGGGTGTGGCCGAGCTCCTTTGCAGGCGTCCCCTACGCAACAAGGCATTTGCGGTGGTTGTAGTGTTAGGTGCGTTGATTCTGTTCGAGTATGCCCAGATCCCTTATCGCACCATGCGCCCCGCCACGCCTGATTGGTACCATCAGTTGGCTGAGGAGCCAGGTGAGTTTGGCCTGCTGGATCTGCCGATGCACCCCCGGGGCTATGACAAATGGTACATGCTGTACCAAACAATTCACCAGAAGCCGATCGTGGAGGGCCACGTTTCGCGCATCCCGCGCGAGGCCTATGCGTTCCTGGACAGTACGCCCTTTTTGAAAAGGCTGCACGAAGAGAATGTGATGGATCCCGGATTGGCTGACGTCACCCATCAGTTGCAACCACTGGCCGAAGCCGGTGTCCGCTACATCATCCTCCACCAAAAATATGGCTCCGACGAGCAGATGGCTGCCTGGCGAGATTGGCTGACCTTTGAGCCCGTTCACGAGGACACAGGCCTTGTCGTCTATCGTACCGAGCCGCGGCTCGGTCGAGATTTCACTCTGGCGCACAAGTTGACGGATGACATAGGCCTGATCCGCGTCGCTGCCTCAGGAGAGAGGACGATAAGAGCTGGTCCTGGGGTGATTGATGTCGAGGCCCGTTGGGCCAGCATCGCAGCGCCCGATCGCGATTATGATGCGTGTCTCAACCTGGTCAATGTTCGTGGTGAGGTCGCTCGATCGGAATGCTGGCCCCTGGGCGCGCAGCGGCCCAGCTCCCAATGGCAGGCCAACGAAGTTGTGCGGGGCGAGTACAGCCTGCAGGTGGATCCATTCCTGGAGGGAGGGGAGCACGCGCTGACACTCACGCTCGTGGATGCGGCTTCCGGCGTGGACCAAGGGTCTCCGGTGACTCTGGGGCAGTTTGTGATCGAGGCTCTACCCCGTGTGTTTTCTGAGCCAACCCCCTCACAAGAATCAGATGTGCAGTTTGGCGAGAGCATCCTGCTGCGCGGGTACGATCTACAGCTCCTGCCTGACTCGCTGGAACTACTCCTCTATTGGCAAGCCAGGCAGAGGCCTGAACGATCCTACAAGGTGTTCGTTCACCTCGTGGACCCCTCTACAGGCAGCGTCGTCGCTCAAAACGACGCCGTACCTCGCCAGTGGATGTACCCCACCCATTGGTGGGAGAGCGGCGAGGTCGTGGAGGACTTGGTCGCACTTCCGTTGGATGGGATCCCATCCGGTCGCTATCTGCTAAGGATAGGCATCTACGATCCCGACACGGCCATTCGCCTCAGCCCCACCTCTGAGGGCGGCAAGCGGTACGCAGAGGATATGGTCATCCTGACCGAGGTGCAGCGCTGACAACCCTACAGGGAGGCCCGGTCCCTGCGACCGGGCCTCCCTTTCCTATCTCTCCGGCTCCAACGGAGGCCAGGTGTTCACCTGGCAACCAAGGGTCAGCGGATGGGCTTCGAGCCTCCGACCTAGTTGCTGGTCGGCTGTGCACCTGCCTCGGTGATGAGGGTCTCAACGGCCTGCTCGAACGCCTCATACGGCAGCGCTCCGGGCACCAGGTGGCCGTTGATGAGAAAGGCTGGTGTGCCGGTGATGCCAATCGCCATGGCCTCCTGCATATCTGCCTGTACGTCCGCTTCAAAGTCGTGATTTTCCAGGCAGGCGGCAAAGCCGTCACGGTCTAGCCCGATCTCCGCTGCATAGCCGGCAAAGAGGTCAGCCGCGTCGGCCTGGCCACTCCACGCCTTTTGCTCCTCAAACAGTATCTTGTGCATGGCCATGAACCCTTCCTGGCCCAGTTCCTGGGCGCCAGCACATTGCGACGCCTCAGCCGCCAGCATCGCCTCCGGGTCACCCATGGCAAAGGCAACCGACTCCAGATCGGTGGCCAGCGTTGCCGGCTCGGGTGGGACAAATTCCGGCACCCCGGCTGCGGGCGCCACTGCAGCTTGCTCGGCAGTGGCTATGTCGTGGTCGTCGCCAAGAGTTCCCCGTGTTCCGGCACCCGCTCCAGGAACGAGCGACGCAGGGCGGGGTCTGTGATCCGTTCGGCCTGGTCCATGAGGGCCTGATGTGCTTCTCGCAACACCTGGCGGGCCGCCCGCATTGAGCCGCACGCCTGGAAGACACGGAAAGCCGTATGGTAAATCTGAAAGGGGAACTCGATGAGAGCCAGGCCGTGCGCGCGGACGTGGGTCAGCATCTCTTCGGTATAGGTCCGTGCCGTCTCTACCTCCCCCTGCTCCAGCGCTACCCGGGCTAGACCGGACACGTTCTCCATGCTAGACGACGCCTGTCCCAACTCGCGGCGGTGGGACAGAGCAGACTGGTGCGCGGCCTGGGCGCCCCCCCAGTCACTGCTCTGTTCCATCGCCCGCGCCAGGTAGGTCAGCGCCCGCACCTGGTCCCGGCGCGCGCCAATGTCGCGCAGTTGGGCCACCGCCCGCTCCAGGAGCGTCCACGCCGTCTCCCGTTCCCCTAACTGTAGCAAAACGTTGCCCAGGTTGCTCAGCGCCACCCCTTCTCCCCGCCGGTCGCCGATGGCCTGCCGCAACGATAGCGCCTCCTCATAACGTACGCGCGCCAACTCGTACTCCCCACAGTGTAAATAGATGGTGCCCTGACCGCTCAGGCTCCACGCCTCTCCTCGCCGGTCACCTACCAGGCGAAAGATATCGAGCGCCTGGTGGTAATGGTCCAATGCCTCGCCATAATCCCCCAGGTCATAGAGCACGTTGCCCAACTGGTTGAGGCTGATCGCCTCTCCTCGCCGGTCGCCGGCAGCACGGCGGATATCGCGTGCCTGCCGATAGCAGGCCTGGGCCGCGTCCAGTTCACCCTGGGAGCGCTGGACAACTCCCATCGTCGTCAAGCTGGCCGCCTCGTGCTCCGCGTCGCCAGCGGCCCGGGCGACCGCCAGTGCATCCTGAGCCGCCCCCAGAGCGGCCGTAAACCGCCCCTGTCGCCAGGCCGCGCTCGCCACGCGGTGCAGAATTGCTGCCTCGACCCGCGCATCACCCACCCGGCGCGCGGCAGCCAACCCCTCTTGCAGCGACAAGTGGGCGGCCGGGTAATCGCCCCCGCTTTCGTGCCAGACGGCGAGCCTGTAATGGACCGTGGCCCGCTGGGCGTCGTCTTGACTCTGCTCCACCAGCCCCAGCAACTCTTTCAAATCCGCCTCTTGCTGGGCGCGGTCTCCCAACAGGTTGCACGTCCTTTCGCGCTCCAGGAGCAACTGGAAGCGCCTGCTGAGGTCCGTGGTGAGGGCCAGGGCCTGGGTATAGAAGGTGCGTGCCTCCAGGTTGGCATAGGCCAGGCGGGCCTGATCGCCAGCGCGCATCAGGTACTCGACCGCCTTCTCCCCTTCTCCGGCCAGCTCATAGTGCCCGGCGATCAGCCCCAGGTACTCCCCGATCCGCTCCCCGGCTGTGACTTCCAACCAGCGCGCTACCTGCCCGTGATACACCCGGCGCAGCCCTAGCAGCACCGTCTCGTAGGTCACGTCCCGCAGCAAAGCATGCTTAAAGATATACTCCTCCGTCCCTGCAAAGGCAGAACGCTCCCGCCGGAAGACCAGTTCTCGCTCGCGGACAGATCCCAGAAGCGGGCCGATCTCTTCCCTATCGAGCCCGTTCTCCTCCCTGGCCTTCAATTCGACCAGCGCCGCGTCCCAGAACTGCCGTCCCACCACTGCGGCCCGCTGCAGGAGCGCCTTTTCCTCGGGCGGCAGGCTGTCCAACCGGGCCTGGAGCACCCCGGTCAGCGTCGGCGGCACGCGCACCCCTGCCAGTTGCCCCAGCTCGACTCGCCAGTGATCCTCGCGGTCCTCGCCGA
Organism: Anaerolineae bacterium; assembly: GCA_050123055.1. GTDB lineage: Bacteria > Chloroflexota > Anaerolineae > JAAYZQ01 > JAAYZQ01 > JASFHU01. Next base: position 556 of record JASFHU010000390.1, on the reverse strand, counting down.
GCACGATCACGCCATCCTCGATCAGGACTTTGATCAACTCTTCGACGTAGAAGGGGTTCCCTTCGGCCCCCTCGACGATCAGGTCGCGCAGGTCGCCGGGGATCTCCCCCGCTTTCTGCAGGATCTCCCGCACCAAGGCCCGGCTGGCCCGCCGTGAGAGGGGCTTGAGGTTGATCTGGGTGTGGATCTCTTGTCCCTCGCCCCAACTGGGGCGGCGCTCAAACAGCGGCGGGCGGGCCAGACAGACCACCAGCAGCCGTACGTTGGGGATCGCTGCCACCAGGCGATCGAGCAGGTCGAGGGAGCTGTCGTCCGCCCAGTGGATATCCTCCAAAAAGATGACCGTTGGCTCGCTGGCGATGGCCTGCAGATACTTGGCCAGATGGGCGGTTGCCAGCTCCCCGAAAGATTCACTGCCCAACCGGGCCTGGACCGCGGGGCTGGTGGAGAAATCAAGACCAAGCAGTTGCCCGGCCAGATCCGCCTCGTCAGAATTGAGGGCGGCCGCCATCCCGGCGCGAAACTTTTTCCGTACCTTCGCCGCGCTGTCGCTCTC
>JASFHU010000389.1:0-5096 GCA_050123055.1 Anaerolineae bacterium | reverse complement strand
TTTCGCTCAACCGTCTCCACAATCTGAACGCCAGTCCCTGGAGGATCCGCGCCCCCAGGCTCCTCTTCAGGTTCCTCTCCGGCATCATCCGTGCAAGGCGCTGGCTCTGCCTGTACCGCCCGCCGGACCAAAGACACGATCTCGTCACGCATGGCGATGTTGGTTTCCGCCTCCTGCCGCAAATAGATCGTCGTGCCATCAATGGCATAGGGTACGTCCTCGCCCAGCGGCACGCTGAGTTGCAGCACCTGCCGGCCATGAGTGTCCACCGTCGTGATTTCCACGTCCAGCGGCGGCGTGATCTTGCGCTGCATCTCGGCTTTCAGCGTCCCGGTGGCTTCGTCCGGATTCGTCACACCCACCGGCAGCGCCTTGGGATCGCCTTTCACCCCCACGTACACGGTCCCACCATTGGTATTGGCCATGGCCACAACATCGCGAAGGACCGCGTGAAGACGCCCCCCTCTCTTGGTCATGCTCTCGTGGAACGATTGGACGATGCTTGGGCCCTCCTCGCGAGCGGCCTGGACGTGATCGAAGGGCGCCTCGGCCGGGCGATAGGGACGGGTGCGCGAAAAATCCTCCCCCAAAAAGACCGCCTTGATCTCTTTGAAGGACGGCTCGGGCAACAAGATCTCGGTTATACGGTCACCCCATCCCAACCGGTTCCGATCTCGAGGATCCTGGATGACTCGGTGAGCATCGGATCCCTGAATGCAGTGCATCCGGCGGGGATACTCCGGCTTGCGGCCGCTAAAGAACCAGGCAGTCGTCCGGCGACCCCGTTTCTCGAGATCGGTCACCTCCAGGGCATGGAGATGGCGATCCTGGGTAAAGGCAATGCGCGTCTGCCCGCCAAAATCGAGGCCTCGTAGGGCCACACCATGGCTGGAATTGGCGTGAGCAGCAATGGCCAGACCACCGGCCTCATCGATCAGCCGGTAGGCGGTCAGGACATCAGCCGTAGCCCCCACCTCAGTCGCGCCGACGTCCAACCTGTCGGGCGGCACGTTCAGTTCCAACAGCAAATGCTCTAGCGTGCGTATGCCGGTCTCTGGCGGAAAGATCGCCAGGACGTGAAATCCCAGTGTTGCCGTGAACTCAAATCCCGGCAAAACCAATACCTTGTTCCCAATTCGCCGGTACTCTTCCAATCGCCGCTGCTCATCGGGCTGTATACGCCCCAATCGTTCCAATAGGCCAAGCTGCTCAATCTCGGCCTGCAATGCAGCGCAACCAGCGACAGTATTGTGGTCCGTGATGGCAACAATATCCAATCCCTGCATCTCTGCTCTATGCAGCAGATCCAAATAGCTCACCCCTGGCTCCTGCCAGTCGGCCGAAGCGGGTGTGTGGAGATGCAGATCCACCTTGTACCACCGCATCTTTCTCTTTTTCTTTTTTGTCACTTGAACTCCTCAATGATTTTCAGTTTTTGACATCTAGCAATCAATCGTCCGATAAGTTACCCTCCGTGAGTCTCTGGATCGTTCCAAACAGGAACTCCAGGTCAAACGGTTTTTCGACAAAGCCATCGGCCCCAGCCGACAAGCTCTCAGCCTCGAGTTCCTCTGCCGATATCATCACCACCGGGAGGCCGGCCAGAGCAGCGTCCGCGTGTTCCCTGATCTGGCCCAGCAGCTCAAAGCCATCTTCAGTGGCCAGGTGCACGTCCATGATAACCAGATCGGGGCGCTGCGCAGCCAAATCGCCAAGCGGATCCGCCCAGTTCTTCAACTTGACACCCTCATAGCCCTCCAGCTTTAGCAGCGTAAGCAGTAGTTGCGTTCCGGTTGGATCGTCGTCAATCACCAGGATCTTGTACACTTGGCTCCGGCTCCTGGGCCACGGCTGCACCATTCCTCAGCGCGACTTCAAAGACATCATCCACCCGCTCGACAAAGACAAAGTTTATCATTTCGCGGATCTCTTCAGGAATGTCATCCAGGTCAACCCTGTTACGCTCCGGCAGGATGACAGTATCGATCCCCACGCGAGCCGCTGCCAGTACCTTTTGCTTGATACCACCCACCGGCAGCACCTGCCCACGCAACGTTATCTCACCTGTCATCGCGACGTCGGATCGCACATTGCGCTCGGTCAACAACGATACAAGAGCCGTGGCCATCGTGACGCCGGCCGAGGGTCCATCCTTCGGCACTGCCCCGGCCGGCACGTGGATGTGCAAATCGGTCTTGGCAAAGATCTCCTCATCGATGACCAGCGAACTCGCCTTCGAACGAACGTAGCTAACTGCCGCCTGAGCCGACTCTTTCATCACGTCACCCAGCTTGCCGGTAAGGATCAGGCGACGGTTGCCTTCCATCCGGGTCGCTTCGATAAAGGTGATGTCACCGCCCGTGGGCGTCCAAACCAAACCTGTCGCCACACCGGGAATCTCGGTCCGCTGGGCCGCCTCAAAGAAGAACCTGGGTCTGCCCAGATACTGGCTCAGGTCATCGGCCTCTACCTGGACAGAGATTCCCTCCTCTTCAGCCACTTTGGTGGCCACTTTGCGGCACACGGTGCCGATCTGCCGCTCCAGGTTGCGTACACCGGCCTCCCGAGTATAGTCACGGATGATGGAATGGATGGCATCGTCCTCAAACGAGATCTCTTCCGCTCGTAGGGAATTCTCCCGAATCTGGCGTGGGAGCAGGTACTGCTGTGCAATCCGTACCTTTTCCTCCTCAGTGTAGCCATCCAGTTCCAGGATCTCCATCCGGTCGCGCAGCGGCCCTGGAACAGGTTGCAGCATGTTGGCCGTGGTGATAAACATCACCTGGCTCAGATCGTAGGGCACATCCAGGTAGTGATCGCGAAACTCACGGTTCTGCTCCGGGTCCAATACCTCCAGAAGCGCCGACGAAGGATCTCCTCGCCAATCAGCCCCTACCTTGTCGATCTCATCCAGCATAAGGACCGGGTTCTTGGTCCCGACCCGCTTCAGGCTCTGGATGATCCGCCCTGGCATTGCGCCGATGTAGGTTCGGCGGTGCCCCCGGATCTCAGCCTCGTCGCGCATCCCGCCCAGGCTCATGCGGATGAACTTGCGCCCTAGTGCCCGTGCAATGGAGCGTCCCAGGCTGGTTTTGCCCGTCCCGGGTGGCCCGACGAAACACAGGATGACCCCCTCCCGTTCCTCGCGGATGTAATCGGTCGTTTCCTCCTGCTCCCGTTCCTCCAGCCGCTCAAGCTTGAGCTTTCGCACCGCCAGATATTCAAGGATCCTCTCCTTGATATCCTCCAGGTCATAGTGATCCTCATCCAAAACCTGGCGCGCATGGGTGATGTCCAACTGATCTTCAGTGGCCACCTGCCAGGGCATATCGGTCAGCCAGTCCAGGTAGGTCTTGATGACCGAATACTCAGCCGCTTGGGGCGGCATCTTTTCCATGCGGCTCAGCTCACGATGGGCTTCCTTCTCTGCCTCCTCTGGCATCCCGGAGGCCGCGATCTTTTTTCGATACTCCTCGATCTCGACGGTCTGCTCATCCTCCTCGCCCAGTTCCTTCTTGATGGCCTTGAGCTGCTCGCGCAAAAAGTACTCGCGCTGCATCTTTTCCATCTCCGACTGAGCCTCAGTCTGGATCTTGCGTCCCAGCTCGAGAACTTCTAGTTCTTTGGTCAGAATTGTCGTCAGCCTGAGCAGTTTCTCACGGACGCTATCGATCTCCAGGATAGCCTGTGCATCGGGCAGTTCCAGCCGGATGTTCGTGGCCACAAAGTAGACCAACTGTCGCGGATCGTCCAGGTTGATGGCCGCCATCAACAGTTCATCAGGCAACTGGGACACCAACGAAACCAGCCGGCGAAGAAGGTCGGTCGCGTTGCGCATCAACGCTTCTACCTCGATGCCCTCCTCCACCTCGTCGGGCAAGACACTAACCCGCGCCCGAAGGTAGGGTTCATCACCCGTCCACTCGTCGATGCGGATGCGCTCGACACCCTGCACCAACAAGCGAATAGTGCCATCGGGCGCCTTGATCATGCGATGGATCGTCGCCGCCACGCCGATCTCATAGACATCGTCTGGCCCTGGCTCTTCGATCTCTGCATCGCGAGCAGCCACGAGGCCGATCACCTGTTTTGCCACCGTCGCATCATCCACCAACTGGATCGAGCGAGGCTGACCCACATTCAGCGCTTGAAAGGTGAGAGGATAGACCACCACACCCCGAAGAGGAAGAATCGCCAATTCCTCCGGTACGCTGGTCTCTTCGCCCTCCCCAAGCTCTTCAAGTTGTACTTGTTCGTACTCCTGTTCACTCATCTATCGTCTGTCTCCGTCACGAGGGACTCTCGACACTCACAACCGGCACCTGGCGTGGCTTGACTTTGGGTAAACGCACACTCAGGAATCCATTCCGATACATAGCTTCGATCTTGTCCTCGTCAATCGCTCGCGCCAGATGCACGTCGGTCTCGAAATGGCCGTAGAGAATCTCCATCTGCTGATAGCCCAGCTTAGCCGCTGGATCGCGCCGGATTCCACTGATGGTCAGCTTTTTGCCATTCAGCGAGATGGCAAAGTCCTGCTCCTCCATCCCGGCAATCTCGACCTTGACCACCACACAGTCGTCGGTCTCGTATACATCTGTCGGTGGACGCCAGGTTTTGTGCTGCCGGGCCGAAACCCAGCGCTGACCAGCTACCGGCTCACCCAGCAAACCCAGCATCTCGGCATGGACGTGTTCCATATTCCCCAGCGCTCCTTGTTTCTTTCGCTCCATAATACTCCCTCGAATGAGCCCCATCTGTAGGCCGTCCCACTAAACTCTGCCCAAACGTCGGCGCCCACCCCATCATTCTACCACAACTGCCCAAACTACTCAAACCGATTTGTCTGGAGAGTATCAACCTTCCGTGCAAAGTCCAGGAAACGAGCCACCAACGGATCACCAGCCCGTCCAGGCAGATAGGCCAGGTAGAGATCGCGCCGGAGGTCTATGTCAGCCAGCCTGGTACACGCCAGGTGGCCGTCTGCCATTGCCTGGATAGCTGCCCTCTCAGACACAAAACCCAGCCCCAGCCCCTGCGCCACCGCCTGTAGGATAGCCTGCGTGCTGCCCAGGGTCAGGACCACCCTGGCCTCA
>JASFHU010000388.1:0-5102 GCA_050123055.1 Anaerolineae bacterium | reverse complement strand
GCCGCTGCTGGCCGAGAGTGGCGTGCCCATGGTCGGCCGGGTGCTGCTGGGGACAGTCAAGGGCGACCTGCACGACATTGGCAAGAACCTGGTGGGCATGATGTGCGAAGGTGCCGGGTTCGAGGTCGAGGATATCGGCAAAGACATCGCGCCTGAGAGTTTTGTGCAGGCCGTCAAAGAGTTCGAGCCGGACGTGCTGGGCATGTCGGCTTTGCTGACGACCACCATGCGCGCCATGGAGAGCACCATCAAGGTGCTCGAAGAGGCCGGCGTGCGCGACAAGGTCAAGATCATGATCGGCGGCGCGCCGGTAACCCAGGCCTTTTGCGACCAGATAGGTGCCGACGGCTACGCCTCGAACGCTGCAGCCGCAGCCGAGTTGGCGAAAAAGTTTGTCAGCGCATAGTAGCGCTGCCGTGCTGGACCCGGTCTGCTAGACTGAGACATTCATTAATTCCGGCACGAGGAATGACTCAACAGCAAAGGAGGACCTCTAGATGAGGACAAATTACCAAGTGAACTCGGGTGTACGCTTCGAGATGCTCTCCCAGGACCAGTTGCAGGAGCTTTTCGACGGCGTACTCCACGTGCTAGAGTACACGGGTCTCGACGTGTACCACGACGAAGCACGAGACATTCTCGAAAAAGCCGGCGCCTGGGTCGATGGCCTGCGGGTGCGCCTGCCTTCCTACCTGGTCAGGCGCTCCCTGGAGATGGCACCGCGCAGTTTCACCCTCTTTGCCCGCGATGGCAACCCAGAACACGACATCCACATCGGTCCCGGCCGGGCGCACTTTGGCCCCGGCCCTACCTGCCCAAATTTCATCGACGTGGAAACCCTGGAGCGCCGGCCCTACGTCCAGTCAGACGTGCCAATCGTGGCCAAGACCGTTGACGCCCTGCCCAACATCGACTTTTGCGAGTCGTTGGGCACCGTCAGCGATGTGCACCACGAGCTGGGCGCCCTCTATGAGTTTGCCGGCATGTTCCCCAACACCAGCAAGCCGATCGTGGCCTGGTCCTACGATCGGTTCGACTCGGCTGGCATCCACGAAATCGCCGTGACAGAGGCTGGCGGGCAGGCTGCCTTTGAGCAGCGGCCCAATTATGTCCACTACTGCGAACCCCTCTCGCCGCTGGTGAGCACCTTTGAGGCCATAGACAAGTTGATCTTTGCCGCGCGCCACCGCGTGCCATTGATCTTTACACCTTGCCCCATCGCGGGCGGCACCGCGCCCGTGACGGCCGCGGGCATCATCACCGAGGGAGCCGCCGAATCGTGGCTGGGCCTGACCCTGGCCCAGGCGATCCAGCCCGGCCTGCCCTACTTCATGGGTGGTGTCTACTCGGTCATGGACATGAGCTCCATGATCCTGGCCTACGGCGCGCCCGAACTGCCGCTGATGATGGCCGGGCTCACTGAGCTGGCCCACTTTGCGGGCCTGCCCCTGTGGCAGACCGGCGGTTGCACCGATTCCAAGACCTTTGACGAGCAAGCGATCATCGAAGGTTCGATGTCGGCCTTCTTCTCGGCGCTCACCGGCGGCGACCTGTGCCATGACGTGGGCTATACCGAGAGCGGCATGACCGGCTCTGTCTTCCAGTTGGCGGCGATCGACGAAGCGATCGGCTACTCGCGACGCATCACCCGCGGCATTGAGGTCAACGAGGATACACTGGCCGTCAGCGTGATCCACGACGTAGGACCCAACGGACACTACCTGCGCGAAGAACACACCCGCCGGTACTACAAGAACGAGTTCTGGTATCCCAACCTCTGCGACCGCCGCAACTATGAGGAATGGGAGATGATGGGCAAGACGAGCTTCAAAGAGCGGACCGTCGCCCGGGTGCGCGACATCCAGTCCACCCACCAGCCCTCCCCCATCAAGCCAGAGACGGAAGAGGTGATCCAGAAGGTCTTGGCAGAAGCCGAAGAGCGAGTCAAGGCGGAATAGGAGAGCGATCATGAGCAGAATCTACGAGCGAATTGCGACCGCTATCATGGAAGGCGATGCGGAAAAGTCGGCCAAACTGGCGGAACGAGGACTGAAACAGGGGCTGGCTGCCAAGGACATCCTGGACAACGGTATGGTGGTCGGGATGGGCGAAGTTGGCGTGCGCTTCAGGGCCGGCGACATGTTTGTGCCCGAAGTGCTGATGTCGGCCGACGCAATGCAGTCCGGACTGGAGGTACTGCGCCCGGAGCTGGTGGCCGCCGGCGTCAAGCTCATTGGCAAGATCTTGATGGGCACCGTCAAGGGAGACCTACACGACATCGGAAAAAACCTGGTGAACATGATGTGCGAGGGCGCGGGTTTTGAGATCGTGGACATTGGCTTTAACGCCGACCCGGAATTGTTCATCGAAGGTATCAAAGAGCACCAACCTGATGTGGTGGGCATGTCGGCCATGCTGACGACTACCATGCGGGCCATGGCTCATACCATCAAGGCCATCGAAGAGGCCGGCCTGCGTGACCAGGTCAAGATCATGGTTGGCGGCGCGCCGGTAGACGCCGCCTTTGCCGAACGAATCGGTGCAGATGGGTACGGCTCCAATGCGCCGGCCGGCACCGAGCTGGCCAGAAAGTTCGTCGGCGCTGCGTGATGACCTTTCGCGAGGCGGACACGCCACCACCAGAGAGTTTGCCGCAGGAATCGATCCCGGTCATCGTTTTGGCCTGCCAGGTGTTGCAGGACCTGCTGACTCGACTGCTGCCTGAGGGCCTGGCCCAGGAAGTCACCTACATGGACTATGGCCTGCACCGCGTGCCGGGCAATATGACGGGGACTCTGCAGGAGGCGATCGACGGCATTCAGACGCCCAGCCTGGTTGTTTTGGGTTACGGACTATGCGGCAACGGCCTGCGAGGACTCAAAGCCGGCCAGCACACGCTGTTGGTGCCACGAGTGGACGATTGCATCGCCCTGTTGCTCGGCTCTTACCGTACCTATATCCGCGAGTTTGAAGCCGTGCCCGGCACCTACTATCTGAGCAAGGGCTGGCTGGAATCGGGTAGTCATCCACTCAAAGAGTACCAAGAGTACGTGCCCAAGTATGGCGCCGAGGAGGCTATGTGGATCATGGACCAGCAGTACCAACACTACGAGCGGTTGGTCCTCGTGGCCCACGACCAGTCCGACCTGGAAGCCTACCGTCCACAGGCCCTAGAGGTAGCCCGCTTCTGCGAGCGATGGGGGATGCGCTACGAAGAGAGGCTCGGCTCCGACCAATACGTGCGACGACTGGTTCAAGTTACGACAGAGCTGGACGTGCGGGAGTCCATCCGCCTGGCCGACGGCGATTTTCTGGTGATCCCACCCGGTGGCGAGATCCGCCAGGAGCAATTCATGCGCTGATTGAGGGCAACGGTTGAGGACCATCGTCCCAGCCTGAACCTCATTCCCATAGGAGAAAGAAAACATGCAAGTACGAAAAACGAACTATCAAGTGAACGCCACGCCCAAGTTTCAGGTGCTGACCGAGGACGAGATCGAAGCCATCTATTACTCCGCGTTGACGGTCTTGTACGAGACCGGCGTCCGCGTATACGACGAGGAGGGCGTACAGGTCGCCTACGAAGGTGGGGCAATTGTAGAGGACACCCAGAAGGACAACAGCCTGGTCAAGATCCCGCCCTGGCTGGTGGACAAGGCGCTGGCTACGTTGCCGCGCAAAGTGGTCGTTACCGGCCCCGACCGCAAGTACAGGATGGAGCTATACAAGAACACGATCTATTTTGGTGCGGGCTCTGACACGCCATTCACCATCGACCCCTACAGCGGCGAGCGACGGCGGGCCAATTACAACGACGTCAAGAATTTTGCCCGAGTGGCCGAGGCCCTGCCCAACATCGACTTTCACATGTCGCTGGGTATCGTCCAGGACGTTCAGGTGGGCACGTATGACCGCTGGCAGTACCTGGCCATGCTCGAAGGTACCAACAAACCGATCAATATCACCGCGGTGGACATTGATGGCTTGAAGGACCAGCTCGAGATGGCCTACATCCGCCTGGGCGGCAAGGACGAATGGCGAAAGGGTCCCGCTTTCTCGCTATACATCGAGCCGGTATCGCCCCTGAGCCACTCCGAGGAGGTGGTGCAAAAACTCCTCTTTGCCAGCGACAACGAGATCCCGTTCGTCTACACACCCTGCCCCCTGGCCGGCGCGACGGCGCCCTGTACGCTGGCTGGCACAGCCGTCCAGGCCCTGACCGAGAGTCTATTCGGCATCGTCCTGAGCCAGATCCGAAAGCCGGGCGCGCCCCTGATCATCGGCGGCCTGATGTCAAACATGGACATGCGAACAACGGTCTACAGCTACGGTTCACCAGAGATGGCCCTGCTCAGCGCCGCCTACACCGACATCACCAAATGGCTGGAGGTGCCCGAGTACGAGACCGCTGGCTGCTCAGACGCCAAGATGTTCGACGAGCAGGCGGCGATGGAGGCTACCATCAACATCACCACCGCCGCCCTGGTCGGCGGCAACATGATCCACGACGTGGGCTACCTGGAGCAGGGTCTGACCAGCTCGATGGAGATGATGGTTGCCTCGGACGAGATCATCGATCGCGTCAAGCGCATCCTGCGGGGCATCCCCGTCACCGATGAGTCGCGAGCGCTGGACGTGATGGACGAGGTCGGCCCAGGCGGCCACTACCTGGAACACGACCACACCTACGACCGCTTCAGGACCGAAATCTGGCGGCCCACACTCACCGACCGCCTCAACTGGGAGAACTGGACCGAGGCCGGCAGCAAGACCTACCGTGAGCGTGTCCACGACCGGGTCATCGAGATCCTGGAGGCCGAGACTGAGCCGCTCATGGACGAAAAGATGTTCAAAGAGCTGCGACGCGTCTGCGAACTGGCCGATGAGCGCCACAAGGACGAAGAGCTGGACTTTGACCTCTTTGGCTAACGCCGTCCAAAGAGTAGCCGTTCACCCTCGCACAGGGTCGGCTGTGGCTTCAGTTGGCAATCGTTTGAACGATAGAAACGCGATCGCCGCTGCAACCCGTGTACCAACCTGCGGGAGGGCAGGCTGATAGAAGCGTCGAGGTCTCCTGGCCGGAGCAAAGGCGGCCCGGCCGG
>JASFHU010000387.1:0-5112 GCA_050123055.1 Anaerolineae bacterium | reverse complement strand
CTGTCAGGTCTTTTCGGTGGGCGGGTCTATTTGGCCAGCGAGCAGACTTGACGGTGGCGTCTCGGTGTGATAGGATCGGGGCGCCTGGGGGTGGTGTATGAAGGAGCGACAGACACGGTTGAGGGCAGGATTGATTTTGGGTTTGGGCCTGGTAGTGGTGGCAATTGGGATGGTGCTGTTGCTGTATGCTGGCAGCCTGGCCCAGGCACCACAGGGCGCAGAGACGGTGCCCGCGGCCCGCCACCCCATGGGCATCAACCTGCCGGCCTTTCGGATTGACCTTCCCCCTCCCAGCGAGCCCATCCACGAGCAGATCGTCGGCGACCTGGAGAACCTGGGCGCCAAGTGGATGCGGCTGGAGATCCGGGCCAGGGGGAATCCACCCACGCTCCCCATCGCGGACTATCACACCGTTCTGGACCGCCTGGGCGCCCGAAGCATCGAGGCCCTGGGCCTGGTGGACTATACGACGGTTCGCGGGCCCAAATCGTCGTGGGGCACGACGGCCTACCGCGAAGAGTTTGTGGGCACCATCGCCGGGCTGGTGGACGAGTTTAAGGACGACATCCACTACTGGGAGATCTGGAACGAGGAGGACATCGGCTACGGCCCCGGCCGTCCGGGGGGCGATACCTACATGGCTCCTCAGGAGTACGCCTACCTGCTGGGTGGAGACCCGGTGGTGGAGCCCGGCACCTCGCCCTGGGCGGCCATGGGCGTCTACCAAGCCATCAAAAACGCCGATCCCGGCGCGACAGTGTTGCTGGGTGGCCTGTCCAACGCCTGGAAACCGCCCGACGGGGCAGGGGCGGGCAACTATCTGGCCGAGCTGTATGACCAACTCGAGCTGCTGGGCTACGGCCCTGGCTCGTGGCCCTTTGATATCGTGGCCGTGCACCCCTACTATGGCAACAACCCCGATCCGGATGTGTACCTCTTTAACGGCGGCGACTATATCCTGCGCAGCAACCTGTGGCCGGTCATGGAAGAGAATGGCGACGGCAGCAAGCGCATCTGGATCACCGAGATCGGCTGGAACACGAACAGTATCCAATGGGTCTGCATGCCGCCCTTTGTCAGCGAGGAGAACCAGGCGGCCTATCTGGAGAGGAGCTGGAACATCTTTTTGGAGGAGCCGACGGGAGGCGGACGGGTACTGGTGGACAGGGTGTTCTGGTACCAGTACCAGGATACGGGGTTCTGGGTGGATCCTGATCAGTGCCCGGAGGCGACGGCGACGCCGCCGGGTCTGCTAGCCCCCGAGTCGTACGAGCGGGTTCGGCCGCCACGGGTCACGCCCGTCCCCGACCCCGCCCAGCCTGCGGCTGATCCTGTTCAGATCTACTCCTGGTGGGGGCTGGTCCACGGAGACTATGTGCCCAAGCCGGCGCACGCGGCCTATCGGGATCACGAGCTGCCCAGCTACGAGAGCCATCTGCCCCTGGTGGTCCGGGGGTACACGCCACCGCCCAAGAATGTGATCGTGATGATCACCGACGGTTGGGGCTACAACCAGACCGCGGCGGCCAGTTACTACCGCTACGGCGAGGCAGCCGGCCAGGTCTACCACGGCTTTCCCTTCCGCTATGGGATGAGCACCTACGCGGACGGCGGCAGCTACGACCCGGCCCAGGCCTGGGCCGATTTCGACTATGTGAAGAGCGGATCGACCGATTCGGCGGCGGCGGCGACGGCGATGTCGACCGGGTTCAAGACCGATGGCGGCGTCATCGGTCTGGGCCCGTCCGGCGAGCACCTGACCCACACGCTGGAGGTGGCCGAGGCGCTGGGCAAGTCCAGCGGCGTGGTCAGCAGCGTCCAGCTCAGCCACGCTACGCCGGCAGGGTTTGTGGCCCACAACGCTTCCCGGAACAACTATGAGCAGATCGCCCAGGAGATGGTCTACCAGAGCGCCGCCGACGTGATCATGGGCGCGGGGCATCCCTGTTACAATTCCAATGGCGGCTACAATGACTGCTCCAACGACTACAAATATGTGGGGGGCCTGGCCACGTGGGACGACCTGCTGGCCGGGACAGCCGGGGGCGATGCCGATGGCGACGGTCTGGACGATCCCTGGACGTTGGTCCAGAGCCGCGAGGATTTTCAGGCGCTGATGAGCGGCGAGACACCAGATCGCGTCCTGGGGGTGTCCCAAGTGCGCAGCACCCTGCAGCAGGGACGTTACGGCGACGAGCTGGCCGATCCCTACGTCGTGCCGTTCATCGAGACGGTGCCGACGCTGGCCGAGATGGCCAGAGCGGCGCTGAATGTGCTGGACGACGATCCCGAGGGCCTGTTCCTGCTGGTAGAGGGGGGCGCCGTCGACTGGGCGGGCCACAGCAACCAGTCGGGGCGCATGATCGAGGAGCAGATCGCCTTTGACCAGGCGGTGAAGGCGGTGGTCGAGTGGGTCGAGGCCAACAGCAACTGGGACGAGACGCTGTTGGTCGTGACCGGAGACCATGAGACCGGCTACCTGAACGGACCGGGGTCGGATCCTGGTTGGGAACCGGTGGTGAACCGTGGCGCCGGGGTCCTGCCGGGGATGGAGTGGCACAGTGGCAGCCACACCAACAGTCTGATCCCCTTCTTTGCCTGGGGCGCTGGTGCCTGGCGCTTTGCCGAAGGGGCTGATGGCTGGGATCCGGTGCGCGGAGCCTACATCGACAACACCGAGATTGGCCAGGTGATCCTGGCCGCGCTGGCGCCCTGACGGCGGGCGCTGGTACTCTGGCTTCGGGCCTGGGCCACCGAAGGGGCCTACCTTTCAAGCCTGTGCCCTGGACTTGACGATAATCTGAAGGGCACCGGCGGAGGGTGTTACAGTGTTATAGTGTTATAGTACCGCGAGCCGCCAGCCCTGGCTGGTCCTATCCGCCGTTCACCAGGTTTCGCCCAATCCAAATCGTACGCTGCTCCGACAAGTATTCAGGCTGCCTCCACCAGCGCCACGGTGACGACCGGTTTCCGCTTGGTTTCGCGGTAGAAAAAGGTGGACAGCGCCCGCTCCATCTTGGCCTCGACTTTGCCCGCTTTGGTGCCCGGCTGGACCGAAGCAGCAGAGCGGGCCACGTCGCCGGCCCGGGACAGCAGATCCTCCGCATCGGGGACGTAGACAAAGCCGCGGCTGATCAAGCGCGGCTGGCCCACCATTCGCCCGGCCTGCCGGTCATAGCTGGCTACGGCGGTCACAAAGCCACTCTCTGCGAGCTCGTCGCGCTGGCCCATGACGGTCGGCCCCACCTCGCCCACCAGGGAGCCATCGACAAAGACATAGTCGCCGGGCACCCGCGGGCCGATCTGCATCCGCTGGTCATCAAAGGTCAGCGGGTAGCCATTCTCAACCACGGCGATGTCCTGCTTGGGAATGCCCAGTTGGTGGGCCAGTTTGGCGTGCTGGACGAGGTGACGGAGCTCGCCGTGGACCGGCACAAAGAAGCGCGGCCGCAGTGTGTCGATGAGCCGCTTGAGCTCGTCCTGGCTGGCGTGGCCAGAGACGTGGGCCCGGGTCAGGGGGCCATAATAGACGTCGGCGCCCTGTTGGTAGAGGCGGTTGATGACGCCGAAGGTCGTCTCCTCGTTGCCGGGGATGGTGTGCGACGAGAGCAGGACGGTATCCCCATCCTGGATCTTCAATGAGCGGTGGCTGCCGGTCGCCAGGCGATTCAGAACGGCCATGGGCTCGCCCTGAGAGCCGGTGGCCATGATGATGACCTGCTCGGGCGGCAGGTCCTGGACCTCCTTCAGGTCGATGAGCAGGTCGTCCGGGACGTGGAGATAGCCCAGCTCGCGAGCCATGGTGGTGTTTTCGACCATGCTGCGGCCGGCGATGGCGATCTTGCGGTTGTGCCGCCGGGCCACGTTCACGACCTGTTGCACGCGCGAGATCAGCGAGGAAAAGGTGGCGATGATCAACCGGCCGGGCGCTTCCTGCATGATCTGGTCGAAGGCATCGTCGAGGACGGCTTCGGAGGCCGTCGAGCCGGGCTGGTCGGCGTTCGTGCTGTCGGAGAGCAGCACCAGTACCCCGCGGCTGGCAAACTCTTCCAGCTTGGCCTGGTCGGTGGGCCAGCCGTCGACCGGGGTGTGGTCGAACTTGAAATCGCCGCTGTGTACCACCAAGCCGGCCGGGGTGGTGATGCCCAGCCCCACCGAGTCAGGGATGGAGTGGCAGACGTGGTAGGGCTCGATGGTAAAGGGTCCCAGCCGGACCGTGTCGCCGGCGGCGTAGGTGTGCAGTGTTGTCCGCCCCAACATACCCTCCCGCTTGAGGCGGACCTCGATCAGGCCACGGGTCAGGCGGGTGGCATAGACCGGCACGTCAAACTCCTGTAGAAAGTGGGGCAGCGCGCCGATGTGATCCAGGTGCCCGTGGGTGAGCAGGATGGCCCGGATATTGTCCCTTCTGTCGCGCAGGTACTCCCAATCGGGTAGGATATAGTCGACGCCCAACATATCGTTCTCGGGAAACATCATCCCGGCGTCGATGACGATGATGTTGCGGCCATACTCGATGCAGGTCATGTTCTTACCCACTTCCCCCAGGCCGCCCAGGGGCATAATTTGTAGTTTTCCAGTCACTTGATTACTCCTCGTTCAATTGATCCTTCTATCGGACCAAAAACAAGCGCGGACCAGAATGAACCTGGTCCGCGCTGTAGCGTACTGCTCGTTCATGCTGAGCATCATCACAAGATGATGCGTGCTCGCCGTACCATGACGGCGGATTTTACCATACCAACTCGACGTTCGAGTGTGTTATTTCTACCAGCGAGGCCGGCGGTCGCGCTCGGGTCGGGGCTTGGCGTTGTCCACCTTGAGCTCCCGCTCGTCAACCATCTTGCCGTTCATCGCACTCTTGGCTGCTTGCGCTGCCTCTTCTGTTGCCATCTCGACGAAGGCAAAACCTCGGGACCGGCCGGTATAGCGGTCGGTAATCAGATTGACCGATTCGATCTCGCCAAACTCGGCGAACTGGGTTCGCAGCGTATCCTCGGTCGTGTCATAGCTCAAGTTGCCAACGTATAGGTTCTTGGTCACGCTTGATCCTACCAGCCTAATACGGTGACATTGGTCGCCTGCAGGCCCTTCTGGCCCTGCTCGACGTCA
>JASFHU010000386.1:0-5121 GCA_050123055.1 Anaerolineae bacterium | reverse complement strand
ACCTCTGCCCTGGCCGGCAGTTACCGCTCCTCATGGGATGGTACAGACGGGACCAGGCACCCTGCTACAAACACGCCCGACATCGGCTGTAACCGGCCGCTAAGGACCGATTCAGCGCGATGCAGGTGAAAAATGACGCCCCACCGAGCATATACATAATCCGTATCCTGGATCTTTGACACGATTGGGAGGACGTGGTATACTCTGCTCCAGGTTTCAGGCAGCGGGGAACCGGACGATCTCAAGCTGGTGCTGCCGCAACATACCGCTTGGAAGATGCTTCCCACCCATGAAGATCCAGCGGATGGGAATCCAGCGGAAACACAAAGGAGAGACTCAAATGCGGAAACGACTGTTTATCACGTTGATAGCTATGGGGTTGTTGGTCGCCGGGATGGTGGTACCGGCCGCCTGGGCCGATTCTCATGGCGAGATCCTGGGCATCCAGTGGCAGTGGGCCCAGCTGACCGAGACGGAGCCGGCCAGCCAGTCGGTGGTGCCCGACCCGGAGAACTATGTGATGGTCCTCAACGCCGACGGCACGGCCAGCCTCAAGGCCGACTGCAACATGGTGCAGTGGACCTACACCGTAGAGGGCGACAGCCTCACCTTCAACACGCTGGGGCCGTCAACACTGGCCTTCTGCGGCGAGGAGTCGTCGGACCAGCTATTCCTTAGCAAGCTGGGCATGGGCGGCACGTTCAGCGTCGAAGATGGGCGTTTGGTCCTCGAGCTGAACGAAAACGCCGGTAGCATGGTCTTTGACAATGGCGGTCCGGCAGAGACAGCGCCAGAGACAATGCCAGAGAACGGCGGGGCGCTGGTGATGGCCCCCTGGGCGGCCACCATCGTGGCTGGCCTGGCAGCATTGGGCACCGGCGCGGCTCTGCGGCGCAAACGGTAGACACGGAACCATGCCAGGGTTTCCGAGAGTGCGAAGGAGTTGGGTATGCGCACCTGCAGACTCGTAGCCCTGTGCCTCATCCTCTCGCTGGCGGTCGTTGCCTGTGGCGGCCAGCGGGCCGAACAGGCCACCCGGGAAGCCCTGGAAACCCGCATCGCCCAGGCCACTGAGGACGCGCCGCCTACCCGTGCGTCACCGCCTACCTCTGAAGCGGCAGCGGCGACACCGCTGGAAGCGGCGCAGCCGCTAGTGCCCCAGGAGCCGGTGCTCAACAGGGTCTTGGAGCGGGGCGTTCTGATCGTCTCCACCGATGCCAACTACGCTCCTCAGAGCTTTTTGAACGACGATGGCGAAATGGACGGGTTCGACGTTGACGTGGCCAAAGAGGTGGCCCGGCGTCTGGGTGTGGAGCTCGAGTTTGCCACGCCCGATTGGGACCAGATCACGGCCGGCCACTGGGGGGGGCAGTGGGATCTCAGCATCGGCTCCATGACGCCAACCGAGGATCGTGCAGAGGTCCTCTGGTTCAGCCAGCCCTACTACTACACGCCGGCCGCCTTTGCCGTCCATGCCGATAACAGTACCATCGAAACCGTCGACGATCTGAGCGGCAAGACGGTGGGCCTGGGCATCGCGACCACCTATGAAGACTATCTTAACGGTGGGCTGTCGATGCTGGGCGGCGAGATCTCCTACGCTCCCCCGCCCAACGTCAAGATCTGGCAGTACCTGACCGACGGGGATGCCCTCCTGGACATGGAGTTGGGAGATGGTGTGCGTCTGGACGCGGTGATGACGGCCCAGCCCACCATCCAGGATGCCATGAACGCGGGCGTCCCACTCCGCTACGTGGGCCGGCCGGCCTTCTACGAGCCGCTGGTTTTCGCCCTGGACAAGGCCGGCGGCGAGGCAGACGAGATGCTATCCAGGCTGAACCAGATCATTGCCGCCATGCACGAGGAGGGCATTCTGTCCGCGCTCTCGGTCAAGTGGTACGGCATCGACCTGACCACGGTGCAGCAGGAGTAATGGTGCGGAGGCATTTGTCTCCAAAGGAAGTAGAACCAGAACCTCAAAAAGACCTGACAGGTTTCGGAAAACCTGTCAGGTCTTTTTCTGATAGAGAGGAAGTCTCATGAAAGCATTCGTCCTTGGCGGTGGTGGTGCCAAAGGGGCGCTCCAGGTTGGCGCCCTGCGCGCCCTGCTCGAAGCCGGCCTGCAGCCCGACCTCCTGGCCGGCACCTCAGTCGGCGCGGTCAACGCCACCTACGTGGCCGCGCACGGCTTTAGCCTCGATACCCTGGAAGGCCTCGCTGAGGCATGGCACAACGCAGCAGAAAACGACCTCCTGCCCGACAACTACCTCTGGCTCACCCTCCGCACCCTGTTCAACCGGCCCGGCCTGGATGCCCGGGGGCGCTTGCGCGAGTTCTTTGTCCGGCATGGCCTGCGCCCCGACCTGCGCTTCAGCGATCTGCAGGGGGTACGGTTGATCGTGGTCGCCGCCGACCTGTGGGCCGGTCGCGCGGTCCTCTATGGCACCGACCCCGACCAGTTGGTCCTGGACGGCCTGCTGGCCTCCACCGCCATCCCGCCCTGGGTCCGCCCACTGGACGATGGCGACCGATTGCTCATGGATGGCGGCACGGTCAGCAACCTGCCCATCGAGCCCGCGCTGAGCCAGGGCGCGACCCAGATCGTGGCCCTGGACCTGGCTGACCCGCGGCCCGTCGGCCCGGTGGCCGGCGGATTCGGGCCCTTTCTCTTCCACCTCATCTACACCGTCGAGCAGCGGCACGCCTACCTGGAGAAACAGCTCGCCGCGGCCCGGGGCGTGCTGGTCCACCACATCCCGCTGCAATCGGCTATGCCCATGGCTGTCTGGGAATTCAAGCGCGCGGTGCCCCTCCTGGATCGCGGTTACGAGCTCATGCGCGACTATCTCGAGACCCATCCCGAGTTGGCATCGCTGGCCTGATGCATTCCAGCGCGGCACCGACTGTTGATGAGATATGTGACACACTCCGAGCATTGCCAGAGGATCAGCTTGATCAGGTGCTCCGCTTTCTGCATGATCTGGAGCAAGCAAGACAGTCTGGAACCTCCTCTCCTGATGAGCCTGTGGCACCGCTATACCGGGTCCACGCCGCTGCGGTTCGCACGGGCGTTCGCGATCTGGCGCACCAGCACGACCACTACCTCTACGGTCAAGACAAGCGCGATACATGAGACGATCTGCTGGGACACATCTGCCTTTGTGGCGCTAGGGAATGCGGACGACGACCTGCGAGGCCCTATGGGAGCGGGGCTGGGCACTATTCGTGGAAAGACCCGACAAACACTGGGGGCTGACCGATTGCATCAGTTTCATTGATATGCAAGATTAGGCTGTCACTCGAGCATTTGCCTCTGATCGCCACTTTGAACAGGCGGGCTTTGAGCGCCTCATGCTGCACTAGCTAGCTGCTGCCCCCCCGTACCCATATTGCCTGGCGGTGCAGAAACGTCATCTGCTGGCAGGCATGTCCTCACAATCATGGGCGTCGACGTCCTGGACCGGTGCCTGGTCCAGGCAGGTTTATGATCTCAGGGCCTTTTGTCGACCCCAGTCGCTGCGGAGGGCTGTCCCAATAAGCTGGTCAGGTTCTCTAGGTAATGCGCTCGACGGCGCGGTAATAGTACTTCTCGTCCAGCCCACACACGGCCAGGTCAATGTCCGACCTGGTGTGAAAGCGCTCGCTGCGGACCAGGGAGCCGAACAACGCCACCCGATCCACACCATACTCATAGCGGAGCAGATCCGCCGCCTGGCGAGCGATCTCCCAGGCGCGCTGATGGCGCAGTGCCAGCCGGCGGCGCTCCTCAGCCCAACTCTTTTGTGCTGTCGCGGCATGAAAAGGGCATTTGACGTCACTCCCCATGTGTGATAGAATCTCGACCATAATCATCCAGACACCCATCGAGCCCGACCGGAGGTGAAAGTGACTCCTGAGACGAAAACCACGGAAGAGACCACCATAAAAGACATCTACTACCTGGAAGACATCGAGCAACTGGAAGCCATCACCGACCCGATCCGGTATCGGATGTGCCTCATGTTGAGCGAGCCCAAGACCGGGGCGCAGCTAGCCCGAGCCCTGGGCATTTCGCGGGCGCGAGCCCACTACCACCTGAATGTCCTGGAAAAAGTGGGGTTGGTACGCTTTCATCACGAAGGCATGTCGCATGGCATCGTGGAGAAGTATTACCAGGCCGTGGCCGAGTATTTTGATTTCTCCAACCTGATCCCCAAAGACCAGCAGACCCTTGTGCCCAACGAGATCACGCTCCGGTCCTTCAAAGCTGCCGTGGGTTTTATCTCCAACCTGCTGGACATGTCACGCGAGGGGATCTCCCGCCTGAAGGTTCACGAGGGGCTGGGCATTGGCTTCCACTACATCCTGAACACCACGCTCAGGCCCGAGCAGTTCCGGCTGCTCAGAGAGGATCTTGCGGCGCTCAAAAACCGCATTATCGAGTTGGAGCAGGAGAACGAGCAGGCAGCCGACGACGACGGACTGGTGAGCTGTCGGATCACTTTGTTCCTGACGCCCGTGTCGGATGAGCTTCTCGAGGCCGAGTTTGACGATGGAGGGGATGGCGGAGGGCCGGAGACGTAGCGTCTGATGTAGCGTACGTGGAGATGCCGCGGACACCTTGTGTCCGAATTCGCTGCACTCCGGTTCGGAATGACGAGCATCGCCCCTAAACCGTCAAGGCATCCGTACAAATGCCAGCGATCTGGCGATCCCTGGCGAGCGGTAACTACCTGGGCTCTGCGCCTCCGTGTACTATTCCGGTGACCTCAGGCCCTCCAGCACTTGCCGCACCTCTGCTTCGGTCATCTCGGGCTCGATAGCAGCCGAGTACAACAGCTTGATCAGCCTCTCGTCGATGTCGGCGTACTCGGTTGTCTGGCTTCGGTTGGCATAAAAGATACTGTCCGGGTACTTGATCGAGTCCCTCATCAGCCCCAGACTCTGGGTCAGCTCCTCACGGATCAGGTGCGAGCGCTCTTCCTGTCCCACCTTGTCGGTCGAGATCAGGATTCTGGCCCGGTAGATCTCGCCCTTCGAGTCCCAATTCACCCAAAAGAATCCGTAATTGGTGGGCTGATAGTTTGGATCCAGCTTGGAGAACTCGGCCTCGGGAGCAAAGATCATCTTGACGTTGGCCAA
>JASFHU010000385.1:0-5122 GCA_050123055.1 Anaerolineae bacterium | reverse complement strand
CGCGTTCGGGCCGGTCGGGCCACAATAGCCCGGCAAGCTTTTCGCGGCGATGGGGCTGGCCGACTTCGACGGCCAGGTAGGCCAGAAGCGCCCGAACCTTGTCCGATTCAAAGCTGGTGACCGGCTTTCCATCCAACGTCACCTGGAGGGGGCCAAGCAGACAGATCGACAAACGGGCCATGACATCACCTCGCGACAGAGAACCACACGGTGAACCTGAATGCACCGTCTTTGGAAGACGGCGGGGCAGGATCTAGTTGCCAGGCAAAGAATCCTGTCTGTTGGCTTGTGCAGCAATGAACTGGAGCGGCGCTGAACAGCAGTCACATTGTACCACACTTGGGCGTGGAGCTCAAGTCCCACCTTTTCCTCACGTTTTCCAGACGCTTTCCTCACGGTGAGCGGCTATACTGGGGCTAACGAATTCGGATACCTATTAGATGGAGGTGACAAATGTCCAAGGAAGAGAATATCGAGTCGGCTCGGGCGTTCTTTGAGCACGCGAATGCAGGGGACCTGGACGCCATCGATGCCCTACATGCTCCGGGTTACACGACGGAGTACTTTCCCGGTATGGCCGAACCCCTGAACGAGGAGCAGAACCGGATGATGCTCCAGGGATGGATGGCGGCCTGCCCTGACATGAGGTTCGAGGTTACGCTGGAGGTGGCCAGCGGAGACCATGTCGTTACGCACTGGGTCGGGGGCGGTACCCAGACGGGTCCGATGTACACGCCATCCGGCGCTGTGATCGAGCCGACCGGGAAAAAGTTTCAGTTGGTGGGTAGCACCACGATAGAATTCGAGAACGGCAAGCACAAGACTGCCTGGACGTTCTTTGACCAGGCCAGCATGCTGGCTCAACTGGGCCTGATGCCCGGCCCGTAAGCGTTGGCGCGCCGCTCCGACCTGCAGCAAGCGGCACGGAGGCCATACGAATCCTGTGGGAGCGTTCCAGCTCTCGTACCGACCGGAAAGGTGCGAGGAAACGGCGCTGTTGCGGCATCCCGAGCTGGAGGGAAGGTGGGGTCATGGAACAGGAGCAGCCTGATTACCTCTCCTACCTCTTGCGCCTATGGCGGGCAAGCGACGACGAGGGGCCTACCTGGCGCGCCGGGCTCAAGAGTTCGCACACAGGCGAAGAGGTGGGCTTTGGCAGCCTGGATGAACTTTTCGAGTATCTGCGCAGCGAGGCAGGCCTGGGGCCCGGCAGAAACGAGCAGGGATGAGGAGCCAGCGAGGGCATCCTCCATTTCGAGGGGACGCTGACCAAGTAGGGGCACTGCGGCCGCACAGGCGGCGGGCAGGGTCGTTGGCGAGCCGGCGACACTCCCGTTCACCAGCCGCTCCGATGGCCCTGCCTCATGCGCGGCAGTTGGTCGCAGGTGCGAAAGAGTAGAACAACCACGTGGTTGCCTGCAGCAAGAGCACCAGTTGCGGGCCAGAGGAGAACTAGCACCCGGCCATCGGTCACGTTGCGCTGGCGGACCCTGGGCAGCCAGGGGAACGGGCGATCAAGATGGCCAAAGAGAACAGCAGGGAGGTCAGAATTGGCCTTCCTGCTGTTCGACGTCTGGGAAGATGGCAGGGGTTGAACCCCAGGTTGCCAACAGGCTCGGATTCCTGTGCACTGCTTGACGAATATCCCACCCCACCATGAACTCGCTATTTCGCAGCCAACGAACGATTACCGTGTGCCGGCAAACTTGACATCCCTATCAAAACTGAGTATAATCAAGGGCGACTTAATTTTTCCTCTTGATTAATTAATTGTCGCTTGAGGGAACTGGTCGGATGGGCAATCAACATAGACTTGCCGGCAGCAACATCAGCAAGGTCAAGTTGCACAACTTGAGAACCGTGCTTTCTATGCTGCGCCAACAGGGGTACGCTTCGCGAGCCCATCTGGCTGAACAGACTGGCCTTTCTACGACCACGATCTCCAATCTGGTATCCGAGTTGCTCGGGCAGGGCATTGTCACCGAAGAAGGCGTAATCAGGTCCGGACTCCGTCAGGGCGCTGGTCGTCCCCGGACTTCCCTGCGCCTGGTGCCTGAGGCCCGTCACGCGGTTGGCATTCACATTGGCGTCGGCCAGATCCGGGTGGCGGTGGCCAACCTACGAGCGCATCTCGTGAACTGCCTATCGCTGGACCATCCCCTGGATCGATCATCCACGGAGGTGCTGCGTCATGTCGTCGCCCTGGTCAACGAGGCCCTTTCTCAAAGCGGCATCGATCGGGAGAGGGTGGTTGGGGTTGGCGTGGGCGCTTCCGGGCTGGTCAATCCACATACCGGGGTCAATTTGATGGCTCCCAACCTGGGCTGGCGTGATGTGCCGATCGGGGCCTTGTTGGGCCAACAACTGGCATTGCCGGTCTGCGTGGATAACAACGCGCGTACTATGGCCCTGGGCGAGGCGTTGTTCGGTGTGGGCAAAGGTACTCATGCCTTGGCATTTGTTTACGCCCGCATCGGCGTCGGCGCAGGCTTTGTGGTAGGAGAGCGACTCTATCGAGGAAGCGCGGCTGGTGCAGGAGAGATCGGCCACACTACGATTGTCCCCGAGGGTGGTGAGCCATGCCGTTGTGGGAATAGTGGCTGTCTGGAAACGCTTGTTTCGGAACCGGCCATCGTCCGCCTGGCCGAGGCATTGGCTGCCCAGGATCCGGATGGTATCCTGGCGGTCCATTTGCGTCGTGAGCGAGGTGCGGCCATCGAACGGATCTTTGGCGCAGCCCGCGCTGGAGATGTGGTCACGCAAGCCATGCTCGAAGAACGCGCCTGCTACATGGGCATTGCTCTGGCCAACCTGGTCAATGTTCTGAATCCCGACTTGATCGTATTGGGCGGAATCTTTGCTCAGGGCAAAGACCTGTTGCTGCCCACCGTCGAGAAGGTCATGCGGCAGCGAGCTTTTGCCAACCTAGGGGCTCAAGTGCAGATCAGAATCACGGACTTTGGTCCACAGGCCGGCGCAATTGGAGCCGCCGCGTTGGCGCTGAACACTTTTTTCTACCAACAACCCGATCAGGTGCCGGAGGCGATGGCATGATACCAGCACAGCACCTAAGACTGGGCCTGGTACCCCTGGCCCGGACCACGTTCGACATTCCCCTGGCGAACCAAGTTGCCGCGCAAGTTCGTCTTCAATTGCACGATGCAGGCTTTCAGCTTGCCGGATCAGAGGCATTGGTCACCGACCTGGAGCAGACACAGGCGGTTGCCCGGAAACTGGCTCGTCAGCCACTGGATCTCTTGGTTATCCTCCAGGCTACCTTTGCCGACAGTACGATGGTGATGGGTTTGGCCGAGGTGGTGGAAGCGCCGCTGTTGCTGTGGGCTGTGCCGGAAGAACGAAGAGGCGGGCGCCTGCAACTGAATTCGTTTTGCGGTATCAACCTGGGTGCCCATGCGCTGCGGCGTGGCGGCTACGCCTATGAGTATGTTTACGCACCTCCGCAAGACCCGAAGGCCCTAGACAAGATCCATGCTCTGGCCGTGGCTGGTCGTGCCCGCCGCCTGTTGCGTCAAGCGAGATTGGGACGGATAGGCGAGCATCCGGACGGACTGGATAGCTGCAAGCTCGACGAAACGGCACTGGCCCGCCGTTTTGGCCTGGACGTGGTCCAGGTGGAGCTGGCAGACGTCTTTGAAGCAGCGGAAAGAGCAGATGTACACCAAGTAGACAGCCTGGAGCAGGACCTGATGCGCAGGCTAGACGGTGTGCAAGAGTTGGACCAGGCCGCCCTGCACAGAACACTTGGCAGCTACCTGGCCTTGCGCCAACTCGCCGAAGAGGAGCATCTGGCGGGTTTAGCTGTGCGCTGTTGGCCAGAATTCTTTACCGAATTGGGCTGTGCAGCGTGCGGCGCGATGTCCATGCTCAGCGATGAGCTGACGCCTTGTAGCTGCGAAGCTGACGTCAACGGCACGGTTACGCAGCTCATGCTCCAGTGGCTCAGCGGTGGGGCGGCCTTTGGCACCGATGTCGTCTCATTTGACCTGGAGGAGGACGTGGCTGTGGTGTGGCACTGCGGCCTAGCTCCTCTGTCCATGGCCGATCCGGCGGTGCACCCCCGGGCCACGATTCACTCGAACCGCAAGCTGCCGTTACTGATGGAATTCCCACTCAAGCCCGGTCGCGTCACTATCGCCCGCCTGAGTGAAGCGACGGGCAGCTATCGCCTAGTCGTAAGCCGCGGTGAGATGCTGCGAGCGCCGATGAGCTTCACCGGCACGTCGGGTACCCTGCGCTTCGACCGGCCTGCTGCGAAGGTACTCGACACGCTCCTGAGCGAGGGATTAGAACATCACGTTTCTCTGACCTACGGCGATTACGTACCAGCTTTGTTAGCTCTGGCCAAGATGCTAGACCTACCAGTCTTGCGCTTGTGAGAGCGTAGAAAGGAGGTGGGAGTACCACAGAATCTGTGAATATGGGAACCAGACTGTCGCAGCTTCGAGATGGTGTAACCAAGACAAAGATCGAGGAGGAGTAACATGAAACTGCAGAACCTTTTTGTATTGCTTATCATTGCGGGGCTGGTCTTGTCGGCCTGTGGCGGAACTCCAGAGCCGACCCAAGCTCCTGAGCCCACGGAGGCCGAGGTTGCAGAACCGACCCAAGCTCCTGAGCCCACGGAGGCCGAGGTTGCAGAACCGACCAAAGCTCCGGAAGAAGAACCTGCGGCTGGTGCTGAGCTGCGCTTCACCTACTATGCCGACGGCAACGAAGCGGATGTGATGCAGCCCATCCTGGACAAGTTCATGGCTGAAAACCCAGACATCAACGTCATCCTGGACGTGGTACCCTACTCGACCATCGACGAACAGTTGCCGGTCCAGGTAGAGACGGGTGAAGGGCCGGACCTGGCCCGCATCACCAACTTTGCCGCCTACCAGGGCAAGCTCCTGGATCTGCGGCCGTACATGGCCGATCCGAGCTATCTGGAGAATAACTTTGCTGCGCCGGTGCTGGCTGCCATGCGCACCGAGGGAGATACTCAGGGGTTGCACGGTTTCCCCGACGCCCTGACGGTGACCGGTCCCTACGTCAACAAGACCCTCTTTGACCAGGCGGGCATCGAGCTGCCGGGCGAGGGCACGACGTGGGAGGAGTG
>JASFHU010000384.1:0-5139 GCA_050123055.1 Anaerolineae bacterium | reverse complement strand
GGGGTCTCCAGCCTCGTGCTCCTGTCCCCCACCAGCCCAACGGTCTCTGCTGCCCAGGATCGCGGCCAGGACAACCGGCAGCGCCAGGACCAGTTGTGTGTGTCGCACCCAGTAGGCCCAGGCAAAGCAGATCCCGGCCAGGGCAAAGGCCCACAGGCCGCGCCGGCCCTCTGCCAACTGACGCATGCCGCGCAGGGCAAAGAACAGCGTCAGAATGGTAAAGAGTTGGGCCGGGGCATCGGCCATGGGGACCAGCAGCCGGTCCACGTGCTCAGGCGACGTGGCCAGGAGCGCCACCGCCAGCGCCCCGGTCGTATAGCGGATGGCTCGCGACTTGCCCCGCAACGTCTCCTGAACCAGCGCCCAGGTGGCGGCCAGGGCCAGCAGGGCTACCACTGGCGTGGTGACGTACAATCCCGTCTCGCCCAACAGCAGGTAGCCCCCGGCCAGCAGCACCGAGGCGCCGGTAGCCCAGACGCTGGGGCAATCGCCCAACTCGTTGCGGGGGATGTGATAGCCCACCGGTTGCAGCGGCGCCCAGGCGATCTCCAGCGGGATCACCTCCTGGAAGAGGGCGTAGCGATGCAAAAAGGTGCCCCGCTCGGCCAGGTCGACACCCATCTGGGCGTAGGCATAGGGATCGCTTGCCGTCGCCCCATGCGTTCGCTTGCCGAAATAGACAATGCCGGCCCACAGCAGCGTGGCGGCCAGCAGCCCGATCACCGCCCCGCGCCACAGCAACTCACGCCGGCCCATCTCCCGTGAGGTGACATAAAGACCGCAGAGGAGGGCATAGGCGACCGCGGCCAGGATGATGCCATCGACATAAAAGAGCGACACCATGGGGTTGGGAAAGGCCAGGCCTTGCCAGCCGATGACCGTGATGTCCAGGCCCAGGTAGGCCAGCCAGAGGAGTGTCGCCGCGTAGGCGCCCAGCAGCGGTGTCAGCGCCATCAGGTTGGGCCGCTGGCGGCGGAGCATCAGCGGCGCTTGGGGAAGGAGCAACCCTGCCAGGACCAGGGGGGCGGCCCACAGCGGCCAGCCAACGCGGGCCACCAGGAGGAGTCCGAGGCCGGCCAGGTGGAGAGCCAGGAGCGCGAAGATTGCGAGCGGTCGCGCTCCTCTAGCCTGGCTTTCGCGAGCCGGGACCAGGCCCAGGATGGCAATTTGCGCGGCCAGCCAGCCCGGCAGCCGGACACGCCTGAAATGATAGGCCAGCGCGCCGGCGATGGCCAACAGGGCCAGCGAATAGGGCCAGATCCGCGCCGACCAGCCGGGCCAACCCAGGAATCGGCCCACCACCGTGCCCAGTCCGGCCAGGCAGACCCACAGCGTGAACCAGGCCCAGGCCCGTCTCCCGGTGTCTTGCTCGGAGGGAATCGCCAGATCCCCGGCAGGCCGCAGAAGCACCCAGAGCGCCGCCGCCAGCCCGGAGGCGAACAACAACCCCAGGGCCAGGTAGAGCACCCAGAGCCCACCCATCGGCCCCGGTTCGGCCACCACCAGGTATTCAGGGCTGATCAGGCGTTTCAGCGCCTCAAGCATCGTTCCCCATGAGCCAATCCCTGGCACTAAGCGCCACTCTATGTGAAACGACGCCCGAGCCTGTCACCGCGAGGAGCGGCAGCGACGAAGCGGTCTCCACCTTCGACCGAGGAGACTGCTTTGCTGACGCTCGCAGTGATAAGATCCGTGTCATTAATAGCCGCGCCCTTTGCGGTGAAGCACCGCCATGAGTACTCGCGATGGCAATCTCCACCTGTGCAGTGGAGACTGCTTCGCTGGCGCTACTAGTGACACGGCGGGATTCATCCCCCGCTCCGCGCGGACCACAGTCCGCGCATTGCTGCCCGTTGTGCTGGACTGTGGTCCAGCACGAGCAGAGATCGGTGGAGGCACTGGTGTCATACCTGCTTGAGTGGCGCTTTGTGCCATGGATGAACTCGCAGTGACAAGAACCCGTGTCATTGGTAGGATGTAGGTCATCGCCATCAGCCTTCCGGTCCCTCCAGCCGGTACAGCCGGAACGATACGCTCCCATCGCGGCGCACCGTCTCATAGACCGGCTCCAGGCGGATTCCGGCCTCCGCCAGCGCGGCCTCGACCGGGGCGGTGTCGCGAAAACTGGGTAAGGCGATGTAGCGCGGCTCGCGACGGTAGACGTGCGCATCGCGGGCCAGGTCCTCCAGATCGGGATACCAGTGCAGGCGCTGCGCGGCGTCGTATAGGTAGAAGCGGTAGTGGTAGCCCAGCCAGTAGTGGTAGAGCACCGAGCCCGGCGGCGCCTGGGTGCGCATATAGGTTGCCAGGTGATCGATGCCATCGTAGGCGCCATGGTCGCCGCCCACGGGCAGCTCGCTCCGCACGGCCCGGACCACCGGTCCCGAGAGCGAGGCGACCAGCAGCAGGCTCACTGCGACGACATAGACCCGCTGCCCCCAGGTAGAGGGGATGGCGGCCCCGAGGACGACCAGTGCCCTCGCCGCCAGCAGGGCCACGAGCGGCACCAGGCCCAACAGGTAGCGGTCCCATACCTGGAAACCGACGAGCCAGTGCAACAGCAGGTAGGCAACCAGGTACAGCGCCAGAGCCAGATCCAGCTTATTCCAGCCGAGCCACCAGCCCTTCAGCCCACCCACCAGCCAGCAGGCCAGGGCCAGGCTCAGGAGCGCGATGAGCCAGGGACTCCAGAACGCGCCGGCCAGATGCAGCCACTCGACGGCGCGCTCGGCCAGCGAGCCGGGCTGGGCCGGTCCCAGCCCGCCGTAGCTGATGAAACTCTGTTCCAGGAATCCGGGGCGCTGCAATCGCGCCGTGTCCCACCAGAGGACGCCCGCCACGATGGACCCAAAGCCCAGGCTGAAGCGTAGCCAGCGCTGAGCCCAGAGACGCTTGAGCCAGCCGAGCGCCCGGCCAGCCCATGATCCTTCCCGGCGCCCCGGATTTTGAGAAGCGACTTGAGTAGGCCGGGGGGTGAGAATCCCCACCGCCACCACCAGGGGCAGGAAAAAGACGCCCTGCTGCTTGGTGGCCACGGCCAGCCCGATGAGCAGGCCGGCCGCTCCCGGGCGGTCCACGGCCGCCGCCAGCAGGGCCCCCAGCACCAGGGCCGTCATCAAGGGGTCGGTGAAGGCCGTAGAGGCAAAGAGCAGGTCAAAGGGCGAGAGGGCGACCAGAAGGGCGGCCAGCAGGCCCACCCGCCGGTCGTCATAGAGCGCAACGCCGAGGGCATAGACGAGCCCAATGGAGGCCATGCTGGCCAGCAGGCTGGGCAGGCGGGCGGCGGTTTCGTGCCCACCACTGACCCCGGAGGCCGACGGCGGGGCGCTCAGCAGGAAACTCAGGGCCAGCAGGTAGGGGTGCAGGGGCGGCTTGTCCACCGGTTCCTCATCCAGCATCGGATCGGCGCCGCTGGCGATCTGCAGACCCCAGTAGGCATACAGCGCCTCGTCCTCCAGGAAGCGGTTCTGGCCCCACAGCGCCACCCGCAGCGCCAGTCCGAGGAGCAGGATGGCGATCAGCCCGCCGAATTGCCAGGTAGAGCGACTGTGGTTGACCATTTCTGCTACTATCTGCTTTGCTGTTCCCAAGACGTTGGGCGAAGGTCTCCTGACCGAGCCCACTCTCGCCTCTGTCAGGAGGCCTCCAGTGAACGGCAGCGAGCCTAATCGACAATCCGGTACTTGATCAGCGTCCAGAACGCGATCGGGCCATCGCGCCAGCTTATCTTCTTCCCTTCATAGTACTCGCGCCCATAGTAAGAGATGGGCACTTCAAAGATCCGGTGGCCGCGCTTCAAGACCTTGGCCGTCACCTCGGGCTCGAACTCGAAACGCCGCGAGCGCAGCGGAATGTCCTTGATGACGTCGGCCCGGAAGCACTTGTAGCAGGTCTCCATGTCGCTGAGGATAGCGTTGTACAGGATGTTGGTCGTCAGGGTGAGCAGCTTGTTGCCCAGCATGTGCCAGAAGAGCATCGCCTTGCGCGGCCCCAGGAAGCGGCTGCCATACACCACGGTCACGCGGCCCTCGACGATAGGTCGGATCAGGGTTGGATAGTCCCGTGGATCGTACTCCAGGTCGGCGTCCTGGATAAGGATGAGATCGCCCGTCGCCTTTACGATGGCCGTGCGGACGGCCGCGCCCTTGCCCTTGTTCCGCTCATGATAGAAGACGCGCAGATCCCCGGTGCTGGCCTCCTGGTCCAGGATCTCGCGCGAGCCATCGGTCGACCCATCGTCCACCACCAGGATCTCCTTTTCGACGTCGGGCAGCTCCACCGCCCGGACCTGGCTCAGGATCTCGGACAGGGTCTCGCGTTCGTTGTATACCGGCATGATGATCGATAGCTTCATCGGTGTCCTCCAAGATAGTTCGGCCTATTGTCAGAATAACTCAGCGACCCGCTCGTAGTGGCCGCCGACCAATGGTCGGACTCGGTCGCTCCTTCTGTGCAAAGACTCTCACTACGACCATCGCTGCGGCCTGCAGATTATAGCCCAATCATAGGACCAGGGCAAGATTCGAGGACCCAGCAGAGTGCAAGCGCTCTCCCATCTCCCCCTGCCTCAACCTCAACCTCAACATACACTACCTTCTTGCCCTTTTTGCAGGGCGATAATTGTTTCCGAAAATCTGTAGGGGGCACCGTGGCAGAGTGGCAGAGTGGCAGAGTGGCAGGGTAGCGCGCAGCCCGGGACTTGTTCGGGACCGAGAAGAATGATACAATTGTCGGCAAGCTGCAATCCAAGGCTCCAACGCGAGCAGTAGCCGGCTCCTTGCGGCCAAGTGAGATTTCAGGGTTCAGATATGCCCATCTACATCGATGTGTCGTCGGCCGTGCACGCCAAGGCGGGCATCGGCCGCTACGCCGGAAGCCTGGCCCAGGCGCTGATCGCCCGCCAGCCTGAGCGTTTTGCCCTGTTCTACAACCGTGTGCGCGACAGCCGGTTGCCCAGCGGCCTGGAGTCGGCGCCGGCGCGGACGGTGCGGGCTGGCTACAAGCCGTGGCGGATGGCCGTCTGGCTGGGGCAGTTGGCGGGCCTGGGCTTCAACCGCTTGGTGCCCGGGGCAGAACTCTACCACGCCACTGAGCACCTGCTCCCTCCCGTGCGCGACCTGCCCACGGTCCTCACCGTCC
>JASFHU010000383.1:0-5145 GCA_050123055.1 Anaerolineae bacterium | reverse complement strand
CCGGATCCACCAGGTGGCATAGGTGGAAAACTTGTAGCCCATCGTATAGTCGAACTTTTCCACCGCTTTCAACAGACCGATGTTCCCTTCCTGGATCAGGTCGAGGAACGACATGCCACGACCCATGTATCGTTTGGCGACACTTACCACCAGGCGGAGGTTGGCCTCGGCCAGGTGCCGGCGTCCCTGGTTGCCCTGGTACACCAGTTCCTGCAGGGTGGCCAAATCATCGCTGGACAGAGAACCGTCGTCCGCCAACTTGACCTCTGCTTCCATCCCCTTCTCAATGTCCTTGGCAAGCCTGACCTCGTCAGCTGCCGAAAGCAGGGGGACCTGTCCGATCTCGCGCAGGTACATGCGCACCGGATCGCCTGCAGCATCGAAAACATTCTCCAGATCGTTCAGGTTTGTTACGTCCTTCACAACCTCTTCCATCTCCTGCTCGAGTGCCCGCAGATCCTGCAGTTGCGGTTCCTCGTCCTCGCCATCAACCGTGGCGATATCCAGGTCCAGGAAAAGACTGCGCAATGAGGTCCCTTCCGAGGATTCCCCTTTCGCGCCATTGTCGATCTGATTGCGACTGTCCTGTTCTTCTTGCACTTCCGGCGACAGATCCTTTGTCATTTGCGCTACCATACACCTGTATCTATCTCTACCCCATTTTCATGCCAGTAGCAACCGGCTGACTGGGGAGATCTATTCTTCACCCACGGGGACGCGCACGGCCGAGTCCTCTCGCTGTCGGCGTCCGGCCATGGTTCGATCATTCATGGCCTGCTCCAGTCCTCTGATCCGGGACGTGATCGGGACCTTTGTTTGGAAGTAGCTCCTGGCCATCTCCCGATCCCCAGATTCCTGCGCATCAGCCTCCAGAAAGTTGAGTTCCCGGATCTGGCGCCGCAGGTTCTGTATGCGCAGCCGGGTGATAGCGTCCAAGACCTTGTCCCTCAGCAGCTCATCCGGCACCAAAGGCTGGTTCTCCTGGAGCTTGACCAGGCCATCCACGCGGTTCTGCAAACGTTCGTCCAGTGTGTCGTAGAAAGGTCCCCGTGCCTCTACCGAACCTCCATTCGAGATCCATTGTCGCCATGCGCTCAGGATCACCCGGTCGTCCGGCCGGCTCAGATCCTCCACTCGCAGGGGTTCTTCTCCACTGGCCCGCATCGCCTCGTCCGCCTGAAGAAGCAGCTCTGGATGGTAGAGGACAAACGAGAGACAGTGTCCGTCCAGCCCCAAGGGAGGCTCTTGTAGCTCCTCGGTGGGTGGTACGTGTCGTCGGGGCCTCGACGGCGCCTTTTTGCCCGTGGTCTGACGGATCTGTTGCCACAATGCTCGCTCATCCATCTGGACCATGCGGGCCAGTTGCTGAAGATAGTGGGTGCGCTGCACCCGGTCTCCCAGGTCTGCGACAAGCGGACCCAGGGCGCGTACCGCGTCGGCCTTGCCCTTGGCCGTGGTCAAGTCCAGGTCTGCCGTCAGGACATCAAAATAGTAATCCATCACCGGCCTGGCTTGGGCGATCAACTGCGCCCAGCGTGACGGGCTCTCACGGATCACCTCATCGGGGTCGCGGCCCGGCGGCAGCGAGACGATGCGAATATCGGCCGCCAGCCGTTCCTCAAACCGGATCAGGCCCCTGGGTGTGGGCACCGGCACCACCTCGCGGTCCATTACCTGGCGGGCCACGTCCAGGCCCCGTAGCGTGGCCTGATCGCCGGCCACGTCCGAATCCAGCGCCAGGATGAATCGTTGCGTGTGTCGTTTCAATGCCCCAAGCTGGGCTTCGGTCAGGGCCGTGCCCATCTGGGCCACGACGTTGTTGAGCCCATGTTGGTGGGCCATCAGCACGTCCATATACCCTTCGACGATCACCGCTTCGCCTGCCGTACGGATGCCGGCCTTGGCCTGATCCAATCCGTACAGGACGCTGCTCTTGTCGAAAAGCGGGCTCTGCGGCGAGTTCATATATTTCGGCACTCCATCGCCGAGCACCCGGCCTCCAAAGCCGATCACCCGTCCTCGCTGGTCGCGGATGGGCACCATCACCCGTCCCCGGAAACGATCATAGTAACCGCTCTTGTTCTCCCGCTCGATGATCAAGCCTGCCTCGTGTATGTCGGCCGGGGCGTACCCCTTGTCGGTCAGGTAGCGCAGCACTCCATCCCACTGATCCAGCGCATACCCCACCTGAAAGCGATCGATAGTCTCCCGATTCAGACCTCGATTCTCCAGATAGCCCCGTGCCCGGGCTGCCTCGTCGCTGTTGCGAAACAGGTGATGATAATAGGTCGAGGCTGCCTGGTTGATCTGGCGGAGCAGCTCTAGCCGCTTCTCGGCCTCGGCCGCCTGAGGACTCTGCGCCTCCAGCTCGACGCCGGCGCGCTGGGCCAACATCCGCAACGCCTCACCGAAATCGAGGTTCTCCTGCTTCATCACAAAGGTGAATGCGTCGCCCCCCGTGCCGCACGCGCCAAAGCAGTGCCACGTGCCCGTCTCCGGAAAGACGACAAAAGACGGGGTCTTTTCAGCATGAAAGGGACACAATCCCTTATAATTGCGCCCTGCTTTCTTCAAGGGCACGTACGGCTGGATCACCTCGATGATGTCCAGTCGATCCTTGATCTCGTCAACGACACTCATATCGGCTCACCATCGGTCCGCTATCCACCACGCAATCCAGGATCGGGATCGGGTACAGCGATACACACGGAGGTACGAGAACGAGGTGGTCTCTATCCAGGCTGGCGCAGAGGAGTCGCTCCAAAATAACTCCGAATCGCTGTCCCTCAGACCTCAGCACAGAATACAAGCTATTCCGCAACCTCGTGATCGGCGGATAGAGCCAGAGTTGGAGATCATCTCCTGTACCGCTGGCCAATCGCACCCTGGGCGCCGCATCCTAGGCGCGCTTATTCTACCACAGAATGTTAGGTCAGCCAAAGACAGGCTGCCCCGACGTTTGGCCGTTGCCCATCCTCGGACTATGCGGTGTTGCGGCCATCCGTCATCTCTGCCCGCCACCCTTGTTCTCCGCTTTCGCTTCAGACAGTTCTCGCTTGGCCTTTGCCAGAGAGATCGGTTTCATGTCCGCCAGTACCTTTTCCGTCTCAGCGGTCAGGGATTGGAAAACCTCGCGGATGCTCTGGGTCGCATCAATCCGATGGAAAGAGTATTCTTCGACCATCACCTCGAACTGGGCTAGCAGGCGGCTCTGGTATTCGACATAGGCGTCGTAATAGTCCCGGCTTGGCAAAGTGTCCATTCCCGATTCCCAGAAATCAAACCCCCTTGCATTTAGCACTCGGGGGATGAGGTGCGGCAGGTCGGCGTGGAGGTAAAACACCGCATCGGGCACCAGGGCAAAGCCAAAGACATCGCGGATCCAGGCCGGATCCACACCGCGCACCATGGCCCGGGCGATGATGGAATAGATGTAACGATCGGTGAGGACCACGAAGCCAGCCCGCAGAGCGGGGAGGATGATCTTTTCCAGGCGATCCACCATGTCGGTGGCGTAGAACAGGTTGGTCGTGATATTGCCCAACGTGTGTCCGCGCATGGCCTCTTTGATGCCCCGCCCGGCCAAGGCGGAGCGCTTCAGGCCCGTTGACTGCACGGCATATCCTTTGCTTTCCACCCATTCGCGCAGCAGGGCGATCTGGGTCGAGCGTCCCACACCATCGGTGCCTTCCAGGACGATCAGCCGGCCGGGAAGTGGCTTGGTCCGCTTAAAGCCGGCCAATCCCTCGCCATAGAAGCTGATCTCGGTCATGGTATGCTCCTTTCTGGCAGGACCTCGTCCAGGTAGCGGCCGTAGATGCTCTCCTTGGCCAGTACCTCCCGCCAGGCGCTAGGCTCGGCCCGCAAAGCGCCTGTCAGCAGTGGTGTAATGATCTCGCGCACCATCTCCTGCTGCTTCACCAGCGGTAGGGTGGCATCGATCACCGTCAGCCCGAATTCATCGACCATCTTTTCGTACTCGTCCAGGATGCGACCCTGGAAGAGCGCGAAACTCTCATAGGGATCGTCGCTGAGGCCGATGTCCATCCCGGCCTCGTAGAACTTGAGCTTCGGGCGTCCGCCCAGAATTCGCCTCAGGGACTCTTCCAGTGGTACCTGGAAATAGAACGCCACCGTCGGTTTGACCGCAAAGGCGTACACCTTGCGCACCCATTCCGGCGAGACGCCCCGGGCCACGTCACGGCCAAAGGCGGTAAAGATGTAGCGGTCGGCCAGGACGATGGCCCCAGCTTTGAGGGCCGGCAAGATCTGTCGCTCGAGACGGTCGGCCAGGTCGGCGGCGTGGATCAGGCTAAAAGAGGAGGGCGTGAGCATCTGTTTCTTCTTGCCCTTCTTTGTCGTTGCCTTGACCATCGGGGACGAGTTCCACTCGCTGAAAGCCACGCAGTAGCCCTGGCCGATGAGCCACTTGCGTAGCAGGTCCAGTTGGGTGCTCTTACCCGAGCCATCGATCCCCTCGACGATGAACAGCTTGCCGGGTAGGGCCAGTCCGTCAGGTAATTGTGCCATGGTTTCACTCCTTGGTTGTGCCCAGTAACAACTCGGCACCTTCCGATCGTTTCGCAGGGGATTCTGGCCCCAGAACTGCGAACCTACTCTTGGATGCGGCCTTGTAAGGCAACTGGCGGTTGAGGTGGAGCGCCATACGCGAATCATTATAACACAGGTTGCGCAGAACGACAACTGCCGGCCCGCCAGCCAGCCCCTACAGCCTCACTAGCGGCTCATCCATTCCGGCAGTGAGGTAGGCCACGGCCATGCATGGCGTATTGTAGTGCCAACCCGGCCTTCCATCGGCTGATAGCAGGATGACGCCGCCCAAGCCATTGACCCTGTCGCTCAGTATCTGGATCGCCTGGTCGGCAGCGGCCTGAGGATCACCCGACTGTTGGACCAGATGCAAAGCCAGCCGGGCCAGGAGTACTTTGGCAATGCTCTCTCCCCACCCGGTGCACGAGGCACTGCCAAACACATCGTCGGCATAGAATCCACAGCCGACCATCGGCACGTCGCCCACCCGGCCCGGCATTTTGTTGGGCGTGCCCCCCGTGGAGGTTCCTGCCGCAAAGTGCCCGGCCCGATCCAGCGCAACACAGCCCACGGTGTCGGCGACGATACGCTCCG
>JASFHU010000382.1:0-5166 GCA_050123055.1 Anaerolineae bacterium | reverse complement strand
AACGTCACCCTTGTGCTATAATTGGTACACCGTAGTCTGCTCCTGCCGGATCGCCAGATCCGGCAGGCCCGCAGCGGATGGCAATTGAAGGTGCACGCGATCCACTGCGAGCCATTGCGGTCTACTCATAATCGATACTGCCCAACCATTATGCGGAGAAAGGAGTCTACAATGAACAAACAGACCGTTTCCACCGACAAGGCACCGGCCGCAGTCGGGCCCTACTCACAAGCCGTTCGGGCCGGCAACTTTGTCTTCACCGCCGGCCAATTGGGGATCGTACCCGGCACCAAGGATTTCGCTGGACCCGACATCGAAGCCCAGACCCGCCAGGCGCTCGAGAACCTCAAAGCCGTACTCCAGGCGGGCGGTTCTTGCCTCGAGCACGCCGTCAAGATCACGGTCTTTTTGGCCGACATGGGCGAGTTCGCGCGTATGAACGCCATCTATGCCGAGTTCTTTCCAGAGAGCCCGCCTGCCCGCTCAGCGGTCCAGGCGGCAGCCCTCCCCCTGGGTGGCCGGGTCGAGATCGAGGCCGTCGCTTTGCTATGTGACTGCGAGGGCGGCCCCGGGGACTGCGAATGTGACTGCGCCTGATGCCGGCAAGTACGACCTTTTGCTGCACCCTGCACCCCTGAGGCTAGCATGAGCGTCAGTGAATTCGCAGTAGCCCAGGCTTGGCAATCCGACCGCCGAGGCTCAGGGCATTGGATCTGGTCCCACGCCCTGCGGCACAAGCTCTTTATTGCCGGCATTCTGTTCGGCGCTTTCAGCAATGCAGCGCTGGCGGCGGTAGTTCCCATCCTCGTCGGACAGGCATTCGACGCCGTCAGCGCCACGCCTCCCGACCTGGGCATCTTGGGCAGGGCTGCTGCGCTGATTGCCCTATCGCAGATCGTCCGCGGTGGCCTCCAGTTGATCCGTAACTTTTCCGCTGAGGTCATCGGCCAGCGCATCGAGCGCGACACCCGCGATGAGCTCTATGCCAGCCTCATCGGCAAGAGCATGTCCTTCCACGACCTGCAGCCCACCGGAGACGTCATGGCTCGCGCCACCAACGATGTGCGCGAGATCAACCTCATGTTCAATCCCGGTGTGAATCTGGTCATCGGCTCGGCCAACTTTCTGTTCATGCCCATCCTTGTCGCCCCAACTATCTATCCCCAACTGATCCTGACACCGGTTCTCTATCTGCTGGCCTATGTCATCTCCGTACGCAGCTACCTGCGCCAACTGACCCCCGCTGCGGAGCAGGTACGGCGCAGATTCGGCCAGATGAATGCGGTACTTGCCGAATCCATCGAAGGTGTGGAGACGGTCAAAGGAGCCGCCCAGGAGGAACGTGAGGAAAACCGCTTCCGGAAGGCTGTCACCAAGTGGCGCGATGCCTACATTGCCCAGGGCGACATCGAGGCCCGCTTCATCCCTTTGCTCCTGTTGGGACTCGTCCAGGCGGCCGGACTATTTCACAGCCTCCTCCTCTTCCGTGCCGGTGCTATCGACCTCGGTGACGTTGTCGCTTTCAACGGGCTCCTGCTCCTCTTTGGCTTTCCGACCTTTGCCGCCCAATGGGCCTACTCGCGAGTCGCATCAGGGGCAGCCAGTGCGCGACGCATCCTTGAGCTGATCAACACCGAGACAGAGGTGGATCAGAACGTCCAGGGATACGATGATCCCATCCAGGGTGCCGTACTCTTTGAGCACGTCAGCTTCTGTTATCAGCCCCCCGAGGAGGGCTGTGGCACCGAGGCCGCCCTGGAAGACATCTCATTTTCCGCCAAGCCAGGGCAGACCATTGCCATCGTCGGGCAGACCGGTTCCGGCAAAAGCTCCATCGCCAAGCTCATCAACCGTACCTACGATGCCGATCAGGGACGTGTACTGGTAGATG
The DNA here is from genome assembly GCA_050123055.1 of Anaerolineae bacterium. Lineage (GTDB taxonomy): Bacteria > Chloroflexota > Anaerolineae > JAAYZQ01 > JAAYZQ01 > JASFHU01. Next base: position 3,275 of record JASFHU010000382.1, on the reverse strand, counting down.
GCGTGGATGTACGCGACTGGAACCTGGAAGCCCTGCGCCGCCAGATCTCGATCATTGAGCAGGATATCTTTCTCTTTTCACGCACTATCGCCGAGAACATTGCATTTGGTTGTCCCGATGCCAGCCCCGAGGAGATAGAGGAGGCGGCTCGAGCAGCCCAGGCACACGACTTTATCCTCAAGTTCAGGGATGGCTACGACACAGTCGTCGGCGAGCGGGGAGTCACCCTCTCTGGGGGCCAACGCCAGCGCATCGCCCTGGCACGTGCTTTCCTCACCGAGCCACACATCCTGATCCTCGACGATTCCACCAGCGCCATAGACAGCGCCACCGAGGACCGTATCCAGCGCGCCATCGAGCGTGCCGCCGCGGATCGCACCATGTTCCTCATCACCCACCGTCTCTCACAGATCCGTCGTGCCGACCTCATCATTGTCATGCGCCAGGGCCAGGTAGCCGACGTAGGCACCCACGAGCAACTGATGCACAGCTCACAGGCATATCGCAATATCTTTGCCCGCTATGAGAGTTGACTGAGACCTAGGAACTTCGCATGTCTGTATTCTTCGGCCTCGACACAGAGGCATATGACCGTCAGTATACCGACCAGGAACTATTGCGACGCATCTCTCTCTACTTTGCGCCGCATCTTCGGCGCGTACTGATCATCGGGGTGCTGGTCACCGCAATCGCCCTCATAGGCGCTGCGCAACCCCTTGCCATTTCGCGCGGCCTGGATCTCCTGGTCGTCTCGCCCACATCGACAGTGATTCTGGGCCTGGTGCTCTTCGTCCTGATCATCGGCATCCTCAACTGGGCCGGCAACTGGCTACGGCGCAGGCTGATCGCCCGAGTCATCGGCGCGGTGGTCTTGAGCTTGCGCACCGATGCTTTTCAGGCATCGGTGGGTCACGACATGTCCTTCTTTGACGAATTCCAGTCGGGCCGCATCATCAGCCGTATCACGTCCGACACCGAGGAATTCTCCCAGGTAGTGCTGCTCGTCACCGACCTGCTCGGCCAGGTGCTGCTGGTCGCCATCCTGACCATGGTCCTGTTCACCATCTCCTGGCAACTGACGCTGACCCTGCTGGCGCTGACCCCATTCGTCTTCCTCTTGGCCCTGGGTTTCCGCCGCATCGCCCGGACTGTCACACGCAAAGGCTTCCGCGCCATCGCCGAGGTCAACACCGCCATCCAGGAAGCGATTACCGGCATCAGCGTGGCCAAGAATTTTCGCCAGGAAGCGGCCATCTACGGCGCCTTCAGCCAGGTCAACCAGCAATCATACACCATCAACCTGCAGCGGGGCTTCGTCATGTCCAACATCTTTCCTGTACTCAACGCCCTGGCCGGCGTTGGCACGGCTGCCCTTGTCTATTGGGGTGGGCTGTCGGTAGCCACCGGGGCAATTACCATCGGCGCCTGGTATCTATTCATCGTGAGCGTGGACCGCTTCTGGTTCCCCATGATCAACATCTCAGCCTTTTGGAGCCAGTTCCAGGCCGGTCTCTCGGCCGCTGAACGCCTCTTCGCCCTCATTGATGCCGAGCCTACAGTGCGCCAGGCTGGCGACGAGCGCATGGGTGAGCTAAGGGGTGAGATCACCTTTGACCAGGTAGACTTTCGCTACAGCGAACAGGAAGGGGTCCTCTGTGACTTTTCCCTCAAGATCGCGCCGGGAGAGAGCGTCGCCCTCGTCGGTCACACGGGTGCCGGGAAAAGCAGCATCGCCCGCCTCATCGCCCGCTTCTACGAATTTCAGGGCGGCAGCATACAGATAGACAGCCAGGACATTCGCAGCTTTGACCTGAGTTCCTACCGCCAGCAGTTGGGGATCGTCTCGCAGACACCCTTCCTATTCTCCGGTACTGTTGCCGAAAACATTCGCTATGCCCGGCCCGATCTGACCGACGACGAGATCGAGGCCATGGCCCGCCGTATCGGTCAGGGCGAGTGGCTTGAAGCCCTGCCCAACGGGCTGCAGACCGACGTGGGCGAGCGTGGCTCCCATCTGTCCATGGGACAGCGGCAACTTGTAGCCCTGATCCGTGTCCTGGTCCAGTCGCCCGCCATCTTTGTCCTCGATGAGGCCACAGCCAGCGTCGATCCATTCACCGAAGCACAGATCCAGGAGGCCACCGAGCTGATCCTGGCCTGCAGTACCTCCATCCTCATCGCCCACCGCCTCTCCACGGTGCGCCAGGTCAATCGCATCATCGTCCTGGAGGATGGTCGCATCATCGAGGAGGGAAATCACGAGGAACTGATGGCTCGTGGTGGCCACTATGCCGAGCTCTACGACACCTACTTCCGTCACCAGTCGCCAGACTACCGGCCTCCGCCCGAACCCATGCCCAGCTTATCTACAAGCCCAATCGCCGTGCCGGCGCCATGAAACAGCTCGCTTGCCATGCTTAACAGCTCAGCCGCCGATTGCCCGTCGCCCAGCAGCACCGAAGAAAGGGAGGGCGCAACATCATGATTGACCCGACTCTGCCCCTAATCGACCTTCATCGCCATCTGGATGGCAACGTGCGTCTGCAGACCATCCTGGACCTGGGCCGCCAGCACAACTTGCCGCTGCCCGCCTGGGACCTTGAGGGGTTGCGCCCTCATGTTCAGGTGCTCCAATCCCCCTCCAGCAGCGCGACGATGCCTGGAGTCATGGCCTTCATCGCCAAGTTCAAGTGGATGACCGAGGTGCTGGTCGACCGGGATGCCTGCCGTCGCGTGGCCTACGAAAACGTCGAGGATGCACACCGGGAAGGCATTGATTATGTCGAATTGCGATTCAGTCCCTGGTTCATGGCCGAGACCCACAGCCTCGATCCGGCCGCCGTCGTCGAGGCCGTCGTCGACGGTGCCCAGGCTGGCGCTCGCGACTTTGGTGTCAAGGTCAACCTCATCGGCATCATCAGCCGCACCTACGGTCCCGAAACTGGATGGACAGAGTTGGAGGCCCTTCTGCAATACCGGGACCACTTGGCCGCTCTTGACCTGGCCGGAGACGAGGCGAACTGGCCGGGGGAGCTCTTTGTCGACCACTTTCAACGAGGGCGGGACGCAGGCTGGCACATCACAGTCCACGCTGGCGAAGCAGCCGGCCCAGAGAGCATCTGGCAGGCGTTGCGGCAACTGGGTGCCACTCGCCTCGGCCACGCAGTCACCGCCGCACAAGACCCGGCCCTTGTCGATTACCTGGCCGAACATCAGATCGGTATTGAAACAAACCTGACCAGCAACGTGCAGACCACCACCGTCCCTGACTATGC
>JASFHU010000381.1:0-5167 GCA_050123055.1 Anaerolineae bacterium | reverse complement strand
TGCTAGGCTTGCCGGCCGAAAAGGTGCGCGTCGTCCAGCCCGTGGTCGGCGGCTCCTTTGGCGGCAAGGACGACCTGGGCTACCAGACCTCGGGGCAGGTGGCGGCGCTGGCCCTCAAGACGGGGCGGCCGGTCAAGCTGGTCCTGGGCCGCGAAGAGTCGATGATGGCCTCCTACAAGCGCGAGCCGATGGCCATCCGCTTCGATCTGGGAGCCGACGATGAGGGCAACCTGCAAGCGGCCAGGGTGGAGATGCTGGCCGACAGTGGCTGCTTCAGCTCCATGACGACGCTGGCCATGTTGCGCGCCTCGCTGCACGCCGCGGGCGCCTATCGCTACCGGGCGGTGCACGTAGATACCCAGGCCGTGTACACCAACAACGGCTTCAGTGGCGCCTTTCGCGGCTTTGGAAACACCGACGCGGCGGCCGCCATCGAGCAGGCCATCGACGACCTGGCCCACCGCCTGGGCCACGACCCCCTCGACTACCGGCTGCAGAACTGCGTGCGGCAGGGCGACCGCTTCATGTCGGGCAACGTCGTCGACCACGAGGTCAAGCTGGCCGAGTGTCTGCAGTGGGTGCGCGAGCGTTCCGATTGGGACCGCAAGCGGGCCGCCTTTCCCCAGCAAGACGGCGACCTGCGTCGCGGCCTGGGCGTGGCCTGCTACATGCACGGCTCCAGCCTGGGCGGCGAGGGCGCCGACTATGCCCACACGACCCTCAAGATCGAAAGCGACTATCGCATCACCCTCACCTCGGGGCTGACCGACTATGGGCAGGGCAGCCGTACCGTGTTCACCCTCATCGCCGCCGAGACGCTGGGGGTGGACCCGGCGCGCATCCACATGCTGCGCCCCGATACCGACACGGCCCTCGAATCGGGACCGACGGTCGCTTCCCGCTCGACGATGTTGGGCGGCAATGCCACGCAGGTGGCGGCCGAAAAGCTGGACCGGCTGCTGCGCTACGCCGCGGCCAGCTCTCTGGATTGCACGCCGGCCCAGGTAGCGCGCCACGGCGAGGTGTACGTCAACCCCGACGAGGACGAGGTGTCGTTCGAGGAGGCGGTGGACCGGGCGCGAGAGATGGGGCTGCTGCTGTCTGTGCAGGGCAAGTGGAGCATGCCCCACATCGAGTGGCACCTGGAAACCGGAACCGGGACGCCCTATTATTGCTACACCTTTGGCGCCCAGGTGGCCGAGGTCGAGGTGGATACACGCATCGGCCAGGCGAGGGTGCTGAAGGTTTGGGCTGCCCACGATGGGGGCACCATCGTCTTTCCCCAGGGCGCCTACGGCCAGATGTACGGCGGCATCGCTCAGGGCCTGGGTTACGGTTTGTTGGAGGAGATGAACTACCACCAGGGCTATCCCCAGGCCCTCAACTACGACGAGTACCTGATCCCCACCAGCTTGGATGTGCCCGAGATCGAGGCGACCTACCTCGAATCCGATTTTCCAGAGGGTCCCTACGGGGCCAAGAACCTGGCCGAGCCGGTGCTGGTGGCCACGGCGCCCGCCATCGCCAACGCGGTATTTCACGCCACAGGGGTGCGCCATTACACCTTGCCCCTGACGCTGGAACGGGTGCTCCTGGGCCACGACCTGCGTCCGAGCCGGGGGGAGCAGGCCTGCCGCCGGGCGCTGGGACACACCTGAGCCCGCCTCGGTCGGGAGACCTCCGGCTAACAGGAAACAAGATGATGGGCGAAGGCTCCTGACCATGATGGGCGAAGGTCTCTGACCGAGCCTGGGGTCTCGCCTCGGTCGGGAGACCTTCGGCGAACAGAGAGGGACCGTCGGCGAACCCAGAAGTAGGATGGAGGAACCATGGCAGACCTGAGCGTTGATCTGTGCGGCAAGCGGTTGCCCAATCCTTTCGTGCTGGCCTCCGGGCCGTTGACCTGGAACGCAGAGGCCATCCAGGCGGCCTTTGACGCCGGCGCCGCCGCGGCCGTCACCAAGACGATCCGGCCACAGGCGACCGTCAACCCGACGCCCCACATCGCCGATGCCGGGCGCGGCAGCCTGCTCAACACCGAGGGTTGGTCCGATTTCTCGGCCGAGGAGTGGCTGCACCGCGAGCTGCCGGCCCTGCGGGAGCGGCGCGGCGGGGTGCTCATCGCCAGCCTGGGCCACACGCCCGAAGAGGTGGCCGAACTGGCCGGCCCCGTGACCCAGATCGGACCCGATCTGCTGGAGCTGGTCTCCTACCGGGCCCAGGATGCCGCGCCGATGGTGGCCGTCGCCAAAGCGCGGACCGAGCTGCCGGTCCTGATCAAGGTCACCGCCAACTGGCCAGACCTGCTCGACGTGGTTGAGGCTTGCCTGCAGGCGGGCGCCGACGGCGTTACCGCCATCGACTCCATCGGCCCGACCCTGCGCATCGACATAGAGAAAGGGGAGCCGCTGCTGGGCTCCTTTGCCTGGCTGTCGGGACGGGCCATCCTGCCCATCTCCTTGCGGGCTGTGGCCCAGATCTGCCAGCGCCACCGGGTGCCGGTAGTGGGCACAGGCGGCGTCGGGCAGGCCGAGGACGCTGTCGAGATGGTCATGGCTGGGGCCACCGCCGTCGGCGTCCACTCGCTGCCTCTGCTGCGAGGGCTGGGCTGGTTTGGTAAGACGCTGGCCCGCCTGGAGCGCTGGCTGGAGGCGCATGGCCACAGCCGCCTGGCCGACCTGCGTGGCCTGGCTTTGCCCCATCTGGAAAAACCGGTGCCCCACATGCCTCTGGCCTTTGCCTTTGACAAGGAGACCTGCACCCGCTGCGGCCGTTGCGTCACCGTCTGCGCCTATGGGGCCCGGGAGCTGACGGAGGACGGCGAGATGCTCCTTGACGAGGAGATCTGCCGCTCGTGCGGGCTGTGCGTGGAGGTCTGTGCCCCGGGCGCGCTGGAGGTGCTCGCCGGGCCGCGACGGTGAACGACCTGTAGCTCCCCTGGTCCTCGCCAAAAGGTCCCAGCCCGGGACCTGACCACCGGCAGTACCCCCAAACGTCCCTCGACGGCTGCGACGTGCTGATCGTCGTAGGTGCGTTGCGCCAATGGCCGCTGGCAGTCATGATTTTCGTACACCCCGCCGCTGTCTGGGACCCATTTGGTAGCTCCTTTGCACGTGTTTTGAACACCTCTGGGTGAGAATCGTGTCTGCATCATAGTCCAAGTCCCTCAAGGATCCTAGTGGGGCTGCACTCTAGAGACGGTCAGGGTACACATGAACTTTGCAGCAAGAGCCAGCGGACACGCGGCTTCAGAGCTTGCGCCAGCTTGGTTCTATGCTATCATCCCCTACAGACTGAGCGTCGGTCTCACCTCGACGTTGCTTCCCCTCTTTGTCGTGCAGGTAGTGGGTGGCAATGTGGCCGATGTGGGCGTTGTGGCGGCACTTGGACCCCTGGTCGGGGTGCCGGCCGCTATCTTCTGGGGGAATCTGTCGGATCGCTGGCGCCGGCGCCGGCCTTTTCTGATCCTCGGATTCCTGGGCTATGCGGTATTCACAATCCTTCTGGGCCTGACCGACAGTGTGGCAGAGGTGATCCTGGTCAGCATGGCCGGGGCCTTGCTTAGCACGGCTATCGAGCCAGTGGCCTCGGCGCTGGTAGTGGATCAACTACCCGAAGAGGCTTGGGCAGAGGCTTTTGGCCGCTACAACCGGATTGGCGGCTGGAGTCTTGTGACCGGCCTTGGGGTGGGCATGCTTTGGCTGGCGGTGTCGTCAACCTGGTGGGGCGTTGCGGCGAGTATGCGCGGCCTGTTCCTGTTCGCTGGAATCACGGCTGCTCTGAGCCTCGTGCTGGCGCTGAGGTTCTTGCGGGAGCCGGCAGTGGTTCGCGGGCGCCGGCCCTTTCGGAGGGCGTTTGCCGGGCGCCTGGTCGTGGCGGTGGTTGAGCGGGCCCTCCACTCTCCAAACCGTCTGCTGTATCATGTGCTGCGGCCGGCCTTTCTCTCGGATCTGCGATCCCAGGTAGAGGGTTCCCTGGGCCGCTACTACCTGGCTACGCTTTTTCTCTTCTTTGCTATGGCCCTGGGGTTCGTCCCCTTCCCCATTTTCCTAACCGATGTACTGGATGCGACGAGTACTCAAGTGTTTCTTGTCTTCCTGATCAAGGCTGCTACAGATGCCGTATTCTACCTGCCCATGGGACGAGTGGTGCGGCGACGGAGCGGAGTTGAGCTTCTGGCCCTGGCATCGGCCGTCCGCGTGGGCATCTTGGGTGCTTATGCCCTTGCCGCGTGGCTCAGTCCTGGTCCCCGTGGCCTGATCCCGGTCGGCCTGATATACGTCCTCACCGGGGTGACCTGGGCCGCTATCGCGGTAGCCGGCACCACCGCTGTAGCCGTCTTTGCAAAGAAGGGGCTGGAGGGCCGGGCGATGGGGCTGTACAACGCCGTGCTCGGCTTGGGTTGGATCTCGGGAAGCCTCGCCGGAGGGTGGTGTGCCGCGACCTTTGGTTACGGCGCTTCCTTTGGCGCGGCTGCAGTACTCATGGCCATGATGGCGATCTGGTTCTGGAGGCTACCCATGCGCATGCCAAGTCAAACCTAGACTGACTCGCATTCAGCGGTAGAACGCGTCGGCATAGGGCGCAGTCTGCAACTGCTTGGCTGGGGTGGTACAGCAAGCAGACTGTACATTGCTGCCATGGCAGTGTCAAACGGGGAGGAGCCCCTTGCGGGGCTCCGACAGGCGGGGACTAACAGTTTGCTACATCAAAGCTCTGCGCTCCAGGATGCCCGCGGCTAGACCGCATTTGACTACTGGAGACGCTCAAGCGTCGCTAGTCTTCTTCGTCTAACCAATCATCGTCAGACTCTTCGTACACCCAATCGAGCTCTACCGGATCAACGCTGATTACCTCCAGGTCGGCGTCACAGTGTGGGCAAGTCAGCCTCTTTCCGACCCTGGGAGAGGGGTTGATGGTGATCCTACCGTCACAGTCTGGACAATATACACCTGCCATTCGCTACCTCCTTTCTGCACGCCAGCCCATGTTTGGTCGGCTATGGCGTGGTCCGTGCAAACAGCATACTCCGCCTCTGTATCAAAACCCGGGAAAAAGTGTGCGAAAGGTGTTTCAGAATGGCATCTGCCATGCAAGTTTTGCGAGTATCTCCCTTGCCTGATTTGGCAGACGTCAGGGCGTGCGTCAGCAGGAGCGTGATAAGAGA
>JASFHU010000380.1:0-5178 GCA_050123055.1 Anaerolineae bacterium | reverse complement strand
CCCGTCGCTGACTCGATCCAGGCCGAAGCGGTGCGTGATCATGGCCTGGGCATCGATCCTTCCACTGGCAATGAAGCGCAGGGCCTGGACGGTATCGATATGACTGCAGGAATAGGTGGTGGTGATGGTGATCTCTCGGAAAAAGAGGTTGGTCGGATGGACCACGAGTTCCTCTTCGGGGTGCGGTGGTGCAAAGAAATGGACCGTGGCGCCTTTCCCGGCGAGCTGGAGCCCGAACTCGATTGCCTTGACACCATTGGGTGTCACGATGACCGAGTCGGCGCCTCGTCCCTCGTTGACCTCCTGGAGCGCTTCCAGGCCTTCCACCCGTGAAGAATTGATGGCAAAGTCGGCGCCCAGTTCCAGCGCCTTGTCCAGGCGCCAATCGTTGAGATCGAAGGCCACGATCTTGCCCGCACCCCACACCCGGGCCAACTGGATGAAGCCCAGCCCCATGAAACCAGAGCCCACGACGGCGACCGTGTCGCCAGGCTGGATGCCTGCCAGCCTGATGCCCTTGACCACACAGGCCATGGGCTCGATCAGTGTCCCCTCTTCCAAAGATACAGAATCGGGCAGTAGGTGTACATCGTGGTCCACATTGTCGGCTGGGACCCGCACGTATTCGGCAAAGGCGCCAGGGTAGATGTGCGTCTGGGTGAACTTTTCGCACATCGTATGGTAGCCGCGGCGGCAGTGGTGGCACGACATGCAGGCCACGTGATGATGGACAAAGACACGATCTCCCGGTTTGAATCTAGTCACCCCCTGACCGACCTCCGCGACAATGCCGGTCGGTTCGTGTCCCAGCACAATGGGAGCCTTGTGAACCAGGTACCATTCCATCGCATCGCCGCCACAGAGCCCGCACGAGTCGATCTGAACCTTGAGTTCGCCTGGCCCGATCATAGGGTCTGGGGCATCCTCCAGCCGTACATCACGATTGTTGTAGTAGACCGCGACCTTCAACCTGGGTTCCTCCGCCCGGCTATGGCAACACCGCCACCTTGCCGCTCTGGCCTTCCATCATCATTCTCAAACCATCTTCAAGATTCCGCAAGGAGACCTGGTGGGTGATGAGTGCCTGGGCGTCAATCACGCCCTGGCATACGAGGTGGAAGGCCCGTTCCAATGAGAGTGGAGTGAGGTGATACACACCCAGCACGGTTAGCTCGTCATAGTGCACGCGGGTTGAGTCGACTGTGACCTGTGTGCCACCTGGCAGGCCGCCAAACCACTCCACGCGTGCCCCCTTGCGAGCGACGTCCAGCGCCGTGAGCCAGGCGGCTTTGACACCTGCACACTCGATGACCACATCCGCCCCGCGCCCCTCGGTCAGGGCGCGCACCGCCTCCACTGGATCTTCCTGGATCGAGTTGACCACCCGCGTCGCCCCCAACCTCTCGGCGATACCCAGGCGCAGGTCGTTGATGTCGATGGCGATGACCGGCGATGCCCCCTGCTTCAGGGCCACTTGCAGGTGCATCAGGCCAATGGGTCCGCCCGCACCTACGATGGCCACACTCTCCCCGGGCTGGATCTCGAGCAGATCCTGCCCATGTAGCACGCAGGCCAGGGGCTCGATGATGGCCGATTCTTGGTAGCTGACGTGATCCGGGAGCGCAAAGGTATTCTGGCGCACAAGAGGGCCAGGGATGCGGATATATTCGGCAAAGGCCCCCAAGTTTACGAGCAGGTCATCACAAAGATTGGACTGCCCTCGGCGACAATAATAGCATTGGCAGCAGGGGGCTGTGTTGCCTGCCACGACTCGCGTCCCAACCGGAAAGAATTTCACTGCGCTGCCTGCTGCCACTACATCGCCAGCAAACTCGTGACCAAAGAGCGTGGGTGGATCATATTTGGGGTGTCCGCGCCTGTAGGTTTTTACATCGGTGCCACAAGTCAGGGCTGTATTGATCTTGACGAGTAGGTCTTCCGGTCCCACTTCCGGCATAGGCATCTGCCGGAAGGAGAGCTCACCAGGTGCCATGAACACCGTTGCCCACATGCGGGCTTTAGCCATCTTGCTCGTACCCCGTGCCCCACTGGGGCTCGCCTCGATCAATCGGGGCTATGAACAGTCCCCCTGGGCATCCATTATAGGCCAAAGCTAAACAAAAGTCAATACTGTTGCACATTTGTTCAGTCTGCGGCTCGGAGGAGACCTATTGGGGCGGAAACGTGAACATGGGAGAGCATTGCTCATCGGCAATGTTCTCCCACGGACAGAGAGGTCGTCTAGATATGTTGGATGCTGCTCAGCCTTTCGAAGTTACCACAGGGCACCCAGTGTCTGGATCCTGGTGTATGCTACTCCGCTTGTTGCTCGTCGCGTGACCGTTCCCAGCGGCTGATGGGCAGATGGAGGATAAAGATGGTTCCCTCACCCAGCCTGCTAGAGACGCTGACCCGGCCGCCGTGCTGTGTCACGATCCGCTGGCAAATAGCCAGGCCGAGGCCGGTCCCCCGGTCCTCTTTGGTCGTAAAGTATGGCTCAAAGATGCGGGCCAGATGGTCCTCTTCAATCCCTACACCCGTGTCGGCAAACCGGATGTGAATGTCCGTCTCTCCGGCGTAGGTCTCGATCTTGAGGCGCCCTCCGCCGGGCATGGCGTCTCGGGCATTCAGGATGATGTTCAGGAAGACCTGCTCCAACTGGCGGGTATCCCCGGAGACCAGTGGTAGTTCGGAGGCCAAGTCGGCGACCACCTCGATCTGGCAATGCATCATTTCCTTGTTGACCAGCCTCAGGACACCCCTCAGTGTGTCGTTGACATTGACCGGTTTCCATTCGCCACTGGCCGGCCGCGAAAAATCTCGCAATTGCCCGGCCAGGCGAGCAATGTTGTCCAGTGCATTGCGCATTGGGTCCAGGAATTCGACAAAGGGCGTGTCGGGGGTAACCATCGAGTTCATGTGCTCCACGTATAGCTGCAAGATGTGGAGTGGGTTGTTGATCTCGTGGGCGATTCCAGCCGACAGCTCCCCTAATGCAGCCAGTTTCTCGGCCTGGACCAACTGGGCCTGCGTCTCCCTCAGTTCTCGGGTCCGTTCTTCCACTCGTTCGGCCAGGATATCCGCCAGGTGAGAGACCTCTTTGTGCAAGCGGGCTTTTTCAATCGCCGCTGATGCCTGGTGGGCAATGGCTCTCATCAGTCCCATGTGCTGAACCTGGAAGTGATTGACCTCGCCATGGTCCAGGGTGAGCACACCCAATACTCGACCATTGGCCTCCAGAGGCACCGCCAGGGCCGACCGCGGTGGATTTAGATCGTCGGGGAAGGTGAGCCACCTGGGATCTTGGGCCGTGTCGACGATGATGGTCCCCTCCTTATGCTCTACTACCCAGCCAGCGAGTCCATCGGTGAGCACCTCCGAGATCACCATGTCGGCTTCTTCCGTTGGCAGGTCGCGGCGCAGGATCCGGGGGGTGGTGGTTTCAGGTGCCGGCACCAAAAAGATGCTACCGTGGCGGGCATCAGTAGCCCTGATGGACAGATCCAGTACCCGTGACAAAACCCAGTCCAGATCGAGGCTGGCTGCCAGGTGGTCGCTGACTGCATAGAGTGTCTGGAGGAGTTCGCGTACCTGTTGGAGCTCGATGTGGAGTCTGCCGTCTTCGATCGCCCGCCCGATCTGCATCCCGATGTCTTCCCAGAGGCTCAGATCCACGGTCTCGATCTGGAATCCTGGTGGACAAAAGAGACAGAGGACGCCGACAATGCTGTTCTGCCGCGTCTTCAGCGGGCTGACCAGGCGACTGTGCTCGCGGTAGGCAGGCAGATCGCGGTGGCAGGTGAGCCCAGGATGATTGGGCTCAAAAACCGGCATGCGCGACTCCATCGCCTGGTCGCAAGGGCAATTGTTCACAAACACCCGGCTTGGAGCATCCTTGGACCACAGGCCCTGGTGTGCCGCCACGGCGAGGCCTGGATGGGGACGCTCGCGCAAAAGCACCATGCCGGCGAACCCTGGCCCGAGCGCTCCCAGGAGGGTGCGCAAAGTCAAGCTCAGCGCATGGTCCAATTCCGGTGTGCTGTTGACCACGGCCACAACGGTGCGGAACAGCGCCAGGTCTCCCCTGAATTGCTCGGTCATCAAGTTGCGTGTGACATTCCCGAGTGCGGGTTGGTCGCTCAATGAGACTCCTTTCGATCCAGGTGCCGGGCCTCAAGTTGGGCAAAGCTGGAGAGAAAAGCCTCTTCCAGGTCGGCTTTGTGATGGGCCGGGAGAAAACTGGCTCGGAGCGCGTTCAAGCTTAACTGTTGCAGTTCGGCGGCGCCAAAGCCCAGGTGCTCAACAAGGGCTTGGTACTCTGACACCAGATCGGTATTGAACATGGGCGGATCGTCTGAATTGACGGTGACATACAGCCCCTGATCCCACAACCAGCGGATGGGATGCTCCTGGTAGGAGGCATAGATCCCCAGGCACACATTGCTCGTGGGACAGATCTCCAGCGGAATCCGATTCTGCTGCAGGTACGCGACCAACGCAGGGTCTTCGACGCAGCGCACACCATGGCCGAGTCGCTCGGCTCCCAGCGCCCGGATCGCGCCCCACACACTCTGCGGGCCAGCGACCTCACCGGCGTGGGGAACGCTGTGCAGGCCTGCCTTGCGTGCCACCTCGTAGGCGTCGGCAAACCGCTCAGGTGGATGGCCGTTCTCGGTGCCGCCCAACCCAAACCCAACCGCACCCCAGTCCGTAGCGCTGGCTGCCCATTCGGCCACCTGATGCCGGGTATCAGGATTATCGCGCACAATGTCCAGCACCCAGCGCCATTCAACGCCGAATTCGTCCTGGGCGCGAGTACGTCCCTCGTTCAGAGCGGTCATGATGTCATCAAACGGCAGGCCGGTGTTTGAGACGTTGGTATGGGGTGTAAAGGTGACTTCAGCATAGTGGATGTTCTGGCGGGCCATGTCGGCGCCAAACTCGTAGGCGATGAGGCCAAAGTCGGAAACCGTCTGCAGACACCGAGATATCGTGAAGTAGACCTCGATGAAATGATCAAAGTCTGTAAAGCGGTAGAATTCTTGCAGACCTGCCAGGTCGCTGGCAGGCAAAGCTACCCCGTTGCGCTCTGCCAGGGTCAGCAGGGTTGTGGGGCGGATGCTGCCCTCCAGGTGGACGTGGAGTTCTACTTTGGGCATCTCGCGCGCGAAATCGAGT
>JASFHU010000379.1:0-5184 GCA_050123055.1 Anaerolineae bacterium | reverse complement strand
AAGCCGCCCGCACACACCCCAGCTTCTCCCGGTTTATTCATAAGATACGAAATGAAGAAAGAAAAGGAGAATGAAATGAAAAGAATCCTACCCGTACTACTAGTTGCTGTCTTGTTGGCTGCCTTCGCCGTCCCGGTGTTGGCAGGCCCGCCAGAGCGCACCAGCATCGTAGACATTGCCTTGAGCGATCCAGACAACTTCTCGTTGCTAGTCGACGCCCTGACCCGTGTAGATACTGAGCTCGACGCGGGTCTGATCCCCCTACTGGATCGCAATCGCCAGTTCACGGTCTTTGCTCCAACGAATGATGCCTTCGATGCTGCCGGTGCGGCACTGGGCTTCGCCGATGGCGCCGACCTGGTGGCCAACGTTGACGTCAATGTGCTGCTTGCCGTCCTGACCTACCATGTATCGCCAGGCAACCGCCCCGCGGCCGATGTGCTCTCCTCCGAGAGGGTAAGAACGGTGAGCAAGGGCTTTGTGTTCCCGTATGTGGACGGTGACGGGAATGCCTTCCTGATGGACAGCGACAGCGTCCTGGGCGCGGGTTCGCCCGATGCCCAGATCATCATCCCCAATGTCTTTGCCGACAACGGCGTGATTCACGTCATCGACTGGGTATTGCTGCCCTGATGACTGGTGGCGCGCCACCACCTTGGCTCCTGGCCGATTGCTTGGGACAAGGTGATGGGCTGCTCCACCAATGGCGGATCAGCTAACCAAAGCAGGCTCCCCCATACTGCAGCGGCGGGTATCATGCGATACCCGCCGTTTTTCCTTTCTGGCCTTTCGCCTGAGCTCGTTGCCGAGCCCTACACACGCTATGCAGCAGCCGCTGCTGCATTCTCTTTGGATTGTTCACTTTCGGCACGCTCGGTAATGGCCTTGATCAGGTTGCGAAAGATCAGGCCGTGGAAGGGGTACAGACCGTACCAGTACAGGAAACCCAGTAGACCCTTGGGGGCCATGAGGATGGTCTGCACAAGCCGAGTCTGATCGTCAGGCAAGGGCTGGGCCTCGAACTGGAGCCAGGCTTCGCCTGGGATCACCATCTCGGACCGCAACCGGATCAGACGGCTGGGCTCGATGGCCTCCACCCGGAAAAAGTCGAGCGCGTCGCCCACCCGGATGTCATCCCGGTCGCGGCGCCCTCGGCGGAGGCCTGGGCCGCCCACCAGCCGGTCGGCAAGGCCCCGCAGCCGCCACATCCAGTCGGCGTAGAGCCAGCCACGCTCCCCGCCCAGGCCGGTGAACACCCGATACACGGCCTCCGGCGGGGCGTTCACGATGCCCTGCCGCCGCTCGAGCTGCATGCCCTTCTCGGTGGAGAGCTCGACGGGAGGCTGGTCTCCCTGGCTGGAGGTCAGCGAGTCGGTCCAGCGGGTTTCGACCTGGCCAGCATCCAGATTGGCCAGCGCCCGCTTGACGGCGGTCTCATAGCCGGCAGGTTCGATTTCGGGGAAGAGGGAGCGGGCCGTGTCGTCCCGGACCACAACTTCGTTGCGCAGTCCCTCGATGAGGGGGTAGATGATGCCCGTGTGCACCGGCGTCATCCAGTGCACCCAGTGGGCCGACAGTCGTGGCGTAAGCACCGGTACCGGGATGAGCCAACGGCGCAGGCCGCGCACCTTGGCGTAGCCTTTCATCATGTCGCCATAGGTCAGTATGTCAGAACCGCCGATCTCGATGATCCGCCCTGCGCTCTCTGGCACTGCCAGGGCGCCGACCAGGTAGCGCAGCACATCGCGGATGGCGATCGGTTGGATGCGGGTGTATACCCAGCGGGGGCAGATCATGGCCGGCAGCCGCTCGGTAAGGTAGCGCACCATTTCGAATGACAGGCTTCCCGCGCCGACGATGACGGCCGCGCGGAACTCGGTGACCGGCACGCCGGCCTCGGCCAGCGCCGCGCCCGTCTCCTGCCGCGAGCGCAGGTGATCTGAAAGATCATCTCCCGGATCGCCCAGTCCACCGAGGTAGATTAGACGCTCAATGCCGGCCTCTTTGGCTGCATGGCCAAAGTCGCGGGCCACAATCTTGTCCAGCTCACGATATTCCTTGGTGTCGGTCAGGCTATGGATAAAGTAGTAGGCTGCCCAGACGCCCTCCATGGCCGGGGCCAAAGTCTCGGGTCTGAGGGCGTCACCCTCGACCACTTCGACCTGATCGCTCCAGGGACGGCCCTGCAGGCGCCGCGCATCGCGCACCAGACAGCGGACGGGATAGCCTGCTTCCAGCAGGGCCGGTACCAACCGGCCGCCGATGTATCCAGTTGCTCCAGTCACAAGTACAAGCTTTGATTCGTTCATTCTTCCTTCCCCCTACTCCAAAGAGCCTCACGCAGCTAGCTCACTGCGCAGGCGAATCTGATTCCACAGATGTTCAAGGGTGATGACACCCAGGAGCCGGCCGTCTTCCAGGATCGGGACCGTGCGTACATCTTCCTCATTCATCCTCTGCACGAGACCCCAAACATCGTCCTCCGCGTCTGCCGCAAAGGCCGAATTGGCAGAAGTCATTACCTGTCCGGCTGTGAGTCGCTCCCTTTGGGTCCGAGATACACCCTTCACATCCTCCAGCGTGATCACGCCCTGGGCATCGTCGCTCTCGCTGACAAAGAAGCAGCGCTCGTTGCCCTTGAGCACATGGTCCTCCACCAAGCGGTCCAGTCGGACGTCGCTTGACACCGGCGCACACTGCTCGATCATCACGTTGCGCGCCTTCAACCCAGACAACATATCCTGCAAGGCCACCTGCTGGTAGCTGGCCCGCGCGGCATTGTTCAGATACCAGCCGATGAAGGCCAGCCACAGGCCGTTCGTCAGGCCACCGAAAAGGAACTGCAGTACGCCAAATCCGATGAACCCGAACGCGATCACCTGGCCGGTCCTGGCTGCCCAGCGCGTAGCATTCTGATATCCGCCGCCAAACTGCCATAGTGCGGCCCGCAACACGCGCCCGCCGTCCAGCGGAAAGCCGGGGATCATGTTAAAGGCGGCTAGCAGCAGGTTAATACTGCCCAGATAAGCCAGCGGCGCCGCGATGACCGCATACCCGCTCAGAACCGCGCCCAGCCCGCCAAAGATGGCGGCCAATCCCAGGCTGGTCAGCGGTCCCGCGATTGCAATGCGGAACTCGGCTCCGGCCGTGGGTGGCTCCCGTCCTATCTGGGCGACACCGCCAAAGATGAACAGGGTGATGCTCTTTACCGGAACACCCTCTCGCAAGGCCAACACAGAGTGGCCTAGCTCGTGAAGTAGCACCGAGACGAAGAAAAGTAGCGATGCAACTGCGCCGACGATCAGGTAGGTGAGTGTGCTCCAGCCAGGATTTGTCTGAGGAAAGTAGCCAGCCGCCAGCGACCAGGTTATCAGCAGGGCGATCAAGAACCAACTGAAGTGCAGCCGGATCGGTATGCCCAGGATTCTGCCTAAACTCAAAGAACCTCTCATTGTGGTACCTCCCTTTCTATGTCTAGGGGTTGGAGGTTGAGGGTCCCGATCATCACCAGGATCCCCTTGTCCGGCGCTGTAAGGGCGCTCGGACCCCAACCTTGAAAAGAGTATACCACAAGTTGTATGGTTTGTCAAGGTATTGTCAATATTCCTAACAGATCTCTAATGATTGTGAGTCACGCGGCTAGCCACCATCCAAACGCCGGTCCAACCAGAAGCGGCGCCAGTCACCACCACCTCAAAGAAGACAGCCAAGCATCACGCTTGGCCGTCTTCCTTTTTCGCACTAATACTGACGATGGCTGTGTCCTGAAGGGACCTCGAACACACGCCATGTCGCCACCTTGGCGGGACTTGATCCCTCTTGACCCAACTGCATCATGGCCAACGGAAACGGCCAAACCGCAACAGGTAGGGAGTCGCCCGTCAATCACAAGAGAGACCGTCTTATCCCCGAGCTGCTTGACGGCTTGGAGTATCGGGCCAGGACAGTTGGATCTGTTCGTCCTACGAAAGCTAGGGTTGCCGCCCAGGCTGGAATCTCAAGCTTGCGGAAGTCGTTTCTCCTTCCAAAGGGCTCCCCCAACTTCCAGGCGGCTACTTCTGTTCGTGGTGCAGCTCACTGTGAGGCGTGAGGGAGTGGGGTCGCTCCAAGCCATGGGCTTCCATGAGCGCCACGTCGACCATAACCTCCCGGGGATTCCCATTGGTGACAACCGTCCCATTGTCGATCAGCAGCACGCGGTCGCATACCTCCAGCACCAGCTCTAGATCGTGCGAAGCCAGGAGAAGGGCCTCCGAGGTCTTTTTCAGATACCGGATCAGTCGGCGCCGCGAGCGAATGTCGAGATTGGCACTGGGCTCATCGTAGATGATCAGCTTGGGCTGCATGGCCAAGACACCGGCGATAGAGACCATACGCTTCTCGCCGCCCGAGAGGTGGTGCGGGGGGCGATCGGCCAGCTCCGTGACGCCCGTCGTCGCGAGGGCCTGCTCGACCCGGACTGTCACCTCGTCTCTCGAAAGTCCCAGGTTCTTCGGGCCAAAAGCGACGTCGTCTCGCACGGAAGGACTGAAGAGCTGGTCGTCAGGGTGCTGGAAAACCATGCCGATCTCGGGACGGAAACGCCCGGGGACCAACGGTTCATCGAACAGTATGATCTTCCCACCTTCTGGCCTGAGCACGCCGCATAGTGACAGAAAGAGCGTTGTCTTGCCGGCTCCGTTTGGACCGATGATGCCCACCCGTTCGCCAGGTTTTACCGCCAGACACACCTCCCAGAGCACACCGGGATTGTCCGGATAGGAAAAGGTCAACCCATCGACGACGAGCGCATACCCATTGTCCATCCGCTTCTCTCCAACCTTGGACCTCAAAATGGCCAGGATCCACCCTGGCGCAGCAAAACCTCGCTCACCACAAAGCCCACCCCCACGAGCAACACAGCCGCTGTCAGGATAACGTCGCTGGATCGGGTCTGGAATTCGTCCATGGCGCTGCCCGGGGCCTGGCCGTAGCCACGCAGCATCATCGCATGGTAGACCCGGTCAGAGCGCTCGTAGCTGCGCACCAGGATGCTGCCCGCCAGCGCGGCCAGGATGCCCAGGCCGCGCGCGCTGAGGCGATGCGCTCCAAAGCCCCGCAGCCGCATGGCGGTCTCCATGCGGCTCAGATCGCCGCCGATCTCAAAGAGATAGCGATAGGAGAGCAGCGTCATGTCGGCCAGGA
>JASFHU010000378.1:0-5218 GCA_050123055.1 Anaerolineae bacterium | reverse complement strand
GTATGATGGCCGGCCAGACCATCAGCATTCAGTAGAGGAAGAACCTGCGCGGCGGGATGCCTGGGACCAGAAAGCAAAAGATCCCATGGAACTCGCTCCGTATGCAGACGGCGATCTGATGATCCCCGCGGGTGACGCTCAATGCCCACCGGTAGCCAAACGCGCCGACTCAGCGCTGCCCCTGGTTTCAGATGGCAACGCTGAGTCTGGCAACGCAGTTCGTTCGTTGCTAAAACTAGGGGCCGATCAAGGGCGGAGGTGGTGGTGGCGGGGCACCTGGGCCACCGCTGGCCTGTGACTTCCAGATCACCAACCGCTCTTCACTCGAAGGACTGAGCGGCACACCTACAGGCTTGCCGCCAGCATCAGTCCCCGTCTGGCGCATGACCTGAACCGACCACCAGTAGTTGTCATTGTCGGACAGTTCCTTCAGGTAGGCATGTTCGCTGAGGGTCCAGCTCGTATCCCGGGTCCACGGCACATCGTCGAACCAGGTCTCGCCCAGGTGAATGTAGGCCACGCTGACCACATAGAAGGCGTCTGCTGGCAACTCGCCCACCGGCTTCCAGCTCAGGACAACCTCGGCATCCGGCTGAAAGTCCTGCCGGTCTTCCGGGGCCAGCAACTCGGGCGCCGGCAACTCGGTGCCGGTTGCCGCGGGCTCGGTTGGTGTCGGTGGAGGCGACGTCGCAGTCGCCTCCGGGCTGGGCGCATCGGTCGGTGTCCGGATTGGGGTCCTGGTTGCTGTCGCCGTTGGCTCCGGAGTCGCTGTGACCGTTGACTCCCGAGTCGCTGTGGCCGTTGGCTCCCGGGTAAATGTGGCCGTCGGTTCCAGCGTAGGTGTGACCGTTGGTTCCAGGGTGGGTGTGGATGTCGGTTCCAGCGTGGGTGTAGATGTCGGTTCCAGCGTGGACGTAGAGCTCCGAACTGCTGTTGGGGTCGCTGTCGCCAGTGCTACTTCAGGCGTCTGGCTATTGGGAGTGATCGGAGTCGAGGTAGCGGGTGGAAATCTGTCCGCATTCGACTCGGGACGAAGGATCAGGAACAGCACAAGGAATGCAGCCACGGCTAGCATCCCTGCAACCGCAACGATAACGAACCGGGGAAGCCGCGAGATCGGCGATTGCCTACCAGGGTCCGCAGGAAGGGCCGTCTCCTTGGATGGAACCTGGTCCACGGCGACCTCATATCGCGGGCAGGCGACCCAATCCTCCATCAAACAAGTCGTCCGCTGGTAGGAACGGTCAATTGGAACGGCGTGTGTTTCGGTATGACAGCAGTTTCCGTCCGTGGGGAAGGAATAGTAGTTATCTGGATCGTCGCATCGGCCCAAATAGGGACAAACTTTGCGGGTGTGTTGCATCTGAGTTAGAGCCTCCTACGCGGCCAATGGCAGCTCTTGCCGGTTCTGGGCTGCCATTGAGTGCTCGCAAGAACGAGTAGGTGATGAGATGAGGTCTAGGGATTGAGCTTCGGGCAAAGCTCGGCTGGGGAAAGGGATGTTGTGGAGGCGGGCGTGACGTTGGCGTTTACGAATGGGTTCTTGAGCGAGACGGCGGAATTCGGCGATGATTTGTTCGGTTTCGCCAGAGAGCATCTGCATCGCTCGCTGGGCGACCCATTTTGTGCGTTGATCGTTGGTTTTGCCCAGCAGACTGCTGGCCACCTGCCATAGGTACTCGTCAGCATGGACAAAGTCCAAGATGAGTTGGATGTCTTGTCTGATTTCTTGCAGGTTGAATATCATGGCTTCTCTATCCGAGTGGGTTTGACGGACACACTCTATCAGAGAACGCCTTCTCCTACAACTCATTTGAAACGCACCCAAACGTTACCCCACCTAGTTGTCTGTCCGCGGATCCTTGCCCACATCACTCGAGTTTTGTTGCGAAGCGTCTATTCCGCTGCTACCTCGTTTGCAGGACCATTATACGGCCTAAACCATCTTCCTGTCAAGCCCTGAAAAACTCCGTACCAGGCGCCCTGACAAAGTCGCAGGATGTCCCCGGCTGCCGCCCAAAGCGAGAGATCTGGCGTTCTCTGGCGAGCGTTCCATGGGCCTGCGCCCCACTCCCTATGCCAGAACCACCGCTGGTCAGAGGCTCAGCCGCATTTGCTGGGCCCGTACCCGCTCCAACGCGCACCGATCCGGAAATCCTGCTAATCCGCTGTACCTACTGGCGTTGTTGGCCTCTTCAGGGTTTTGGCAGGACCCGATTCAAGAATTCTGTGCCAGGAACGGAGGCTGTACCATGGCTTGCAGTACACCTGCCGGACCACGCCATCCTTCACCCTCTGGGCAGCCCGACATCCATCAGCCAGCCGGCACCAAAGCATCGACTACCCGCAGGGACACTCATGGGAGGATCCTGCTGGTTCGACAATGTGGGTCCCTTGGCTACGGACGGATCCCGGGTTTCGTCGCAAGCGAACAGTGCACGCAGCAAAGCAACCGATGACACACCGGTGCGAACAGCCGGCCAGAGAGCGATTGGGTGTTAGCAGCGACTATCTGCTTGCACGGTGTGACCGTAGTGCAAGGTGCTTTGCTACAACGCTATATGCTCGATCAATCACACCACAGATCAACTCAAGAACCGGTGGCCCGCTCCGGAAAACAATCAAGAGCCGAGGGTTGTTGAATTGAAGGCCGCATTGATCCGTGTTATCTTATCCATTATACTGTATTATGGTGATTCTGTCAATCCTTACCCTGATCCCAAACGCACTTCAGTTGCAAATTCCGTCCAATATGGTATAATTTTTGTCACCATTTCATCGCCATGAGCTCCAACTTCTGCAAGGGTTGCTACCAGTTCAACGCAGCTAACGTCGCAATGAAGAACCAGTGGAGGACTAGAGATGGCTGACCAAAAACCGAACCACGTCTTTCTAAGCTACAGCGACGAGAACGAAGCCACTGTCGAGTCCCTTGCCCGCCGCCTGCGAACCGACGCCCGCCTCTCCTTCTGGTTCCGCCCCTGGCATGCCATCCCCGGCCAGGACATCCAGACGCAGATGGAGAATGCCCTCTACGACGCCCAGTCCTGCGCCGTCTTTATCAGCTCGGCCGAGCTGGACGGCTGGCAGAACGAGCAGGTGCGCGCCGCCATCCAGGCCCGGGTCGAGGACGAGCCCGGCTATCGGGTCATCCCCGTCCTCCTGCCCGGCACCGGCCGGCTCCGCAAGCGCGACCTGCCCTCCTTCCTGCGTCTCTACGAGCCGGTCCAGTTCCAATCCGACGACGACCCGCGCGCCTTCAAATACCTCCTGGCCGGAATCCTGGGCATCCCGCCCATCGACGTCGAGGGATTTCTACAGTCCGGAGCAGGTCCCGCCGCCGGCGAGATCGCTGCCACGCACCCCGAGCCGCCGGCGCAGCCACCCGCCGCCCCCTCCTTTGAACCGCTTCACGTCGACCCCGACAATCCACCCATCCGCGCCATCCGCGACCTGCTCAGCACCACCTTTACCGCGCGCGAGCTGCAGACCTTCTGCCAGGATCGTCCCAGCTTCCGGCGCGTGGTCGGCAGGTTCGGTCCCGGTCACGGGCTGGACGACATGGTAGCCGAGATCATCGACTTCACCGGCACCCGACTCCTGTGGGACGAGCTCCTGGCCGAGGTCGCCCAGGCCAGGCCCAAACAATACGCTCGATTCGAGCCCCAGTTGCGCGGCGAGGAATAGCGGCCCCACCCGACTCCGGTCGGGCCGAACCTGACTCCGGTCGGGCCGAACCCGACTCCGGTTGGGCCGAACCCGACTCCGGTCGGGCCGAACCTGACTCCGGTCGGGCCGCAACAGGAGGTACAACAGTGCCTGGCAGCGCCGCTACACGCGCCTTCATAAGCTACCATGAGGATGACCTCCCCGCAGCCGAAGAGATCGCCCGCCGCCTGCAGGGGATTCACGGCATCCAGGCCTGGCTGCGCGCCTGGTCGGTCATCCCCGGCCGGCTGACCCGTGAGGAGCAGGAGCGGGGGTTGGCCGAGTCAGACGCCTGCGCCGTGCTGGTCGGCAGCCAAGGGGTGCAGCAGTGGCAGCAGCTTGAGCTCTATGCCTCCATTGCCCGGCGCATCGAGGACCGGGGCAGCGACTTTCCCGTCATCCCCGTCTACCTGCCCGACTGCCCGCCCAGCGTCCAGGCTGCCGCGCCCGGCACGCTGCAGCTCTACGAAGCGGTGCGCTTTGCCGCGCTGGACGACCCGCAGGCCCTGCACTGCCTGGCCAGTGGCATCCTGGGCCAGCCACCCGGCGAGCAGACCCCAGCCGATCTCGCCTGCCCCTACCCCGGCCTGGACCCCTTTCGCAAGGACCGGGCCCAGTACTTTTTCGGGCGCGAGGGAGAGATCGAGCAGCTTCAGGAGCTTTTGGAGGCCAGTTCCTTTGCCCTGGTGATGGGTCCTTCCGGCAGCGGCAAGTCGTCGCTGGTGCTGGCTGGTCTCATCCCCCGCCTGGAAGGCCCCGATCCCGCCCAGTCTTCTTATGTCATCTTGGAGCTGAGGCCGGGCCGCGAGCCGCTCCAGTCGCTGGCCATGGCCTTTGTGCCCCAGCCGGGCGACCCCAACCGTGGCCACCTGGCCCGCGCCCTGGCGCAAGACGAGCGCGAGCTGGGCCGCGCCATCCAGGCCTACCTGGGGCAGCAGCCACCGCCCGCCAGCCGCCTGCTGCTGGTGGTGGACCAGTTCGAGGAGGTCTTTGCCCTCTGCGACGACGCCGCCCAGCGCCGGGCCTTTATCTGGAACCTGCTACACGCTGCCGAGCAGGGCGACGGTCGCGCCCGCGTCGTCCTTACCCTTCGCTCCGACTTTTTCACGCCCTGCTTCGACTATGACCCCCTGGTCGATACCCGTCGCCAGTTGACGGTCCAGCGCTTGCGCGGCGACCGCCTGCGGCGGGCCATCGAGGATTCGGCCCGCGCCAGCGGACTGCTCTTCCAGCGAGGGCTCATAGAGACCCTGCTCGACGACGCTGGCGACGAGCCCGGTATCCTGCCCTTGATCCAGTACACGCTGCGCGAGCTCTTTGACCGACGCAGCGGGCGCTGGCTCACCATGGACGCGTACCACGCCCTCGGCTCGGAGGTCGACCCCGCTCTGGGCGGCGTGCGGGGGGTCATTGCCGCCCGGGCCGAGGCGGCCCTGGCACGGCTCAAGGCCGACCCCCAGTTCGACCCGGCCCTGGTAGAACCCATCGTCCGCCGCATCCTGCTGCGGCT
>JASFHU010000377.1:0-5242 GCA_050123055.1 Anaerolineae bacterium | reverse complement strand
CGTTCAGTAGGTCACATACATGCCGCCCGGTTTGCCTTCTGGCCACCCTTCTCGATACTTGGGGATGGCCTGATGCTGATAGTGCACCGATTCGGCCACCTCCCTAGCAGCGTTGGGATGGCACATGGCACACGTCTCCGGGCCGGTGTAGTCACTGATGCCCTTATGGGCATCGGGCGGCTGGGCCCAAGTTGCCATCCCGCCAACCATCAGCAAGCCGATGGTTATCAGGATGGTAAATGCGGCTCTACGCATCTTTGCGTCCCTCCTTTCCTCCATTCTCTGGAGTCTCCCTCTTCACAAGTCCCAGATAACCTGCACGGTGTCGAACTGTTCAGCCTCACCTCCTTCCGGCCGATTCACTGTAGAACTCACACGCTCGGCGCAGACCTGCCGGGGTAGATCCAGAGACCAGCTCCACAGGTTTGACCATCCCATCACCCGGGGAAACCGACCAGGCCCATCCTAGTCAGGTCACGAACGCGCCTATGCACCATCTACCCTACAGTGCCCTGATAAATCGGCAAGATTACTGTGTGATTGTCAAGTATAGTATATCACACTTTGTCACCCTTGACAATGGCCGCGCCGCTCACCAGATCAGAAAGGTAGAACGCCTTAGCAGGCGTTCTACCTTTCCACATCCCTTGTTTCCAGCCTCGGAAGAACTGTGCTATAATGGATAGCTGTTTAGAATAGTTGAAGGAGAAGGTTTGGAATGAGTGAACAAGAAGCCCCGAGTGTTGGAGTTCACCTGCGGGAGTTCCGCCGCCAACGCGGACTGTCGTTGCGCGCGCTGGCGGAGCTGTGCGAACTTTCGCCCAACACCATCAGCCTGATCGAGCGGGGTGCTACCTCCCCCAGCGTATCCACGCTGCAACGCCTGGCCATTGCCCTGGGCGTGCACATCAGCGAGTTTTTCGTCGAGCCTGGGGCCAGGACGAGGCTCCTTTTGATCCGCGCCGACAACCGCACCCGTTCCGGCAGTTCCAGCGTCAAGCTGGAGAGCCTGGGCTACGGTCTGGACGAGCAGGCCTGCGATCCCTTTATCGTGACCTTGAAGGCCGGTGCCAGCAGTGGTCGCCGCGTCATGACCCACCCGGGCCACGAGTTGATCTTTTGCCTCGAGGGGGCGCTCGACTATGAGATCGAGGGGGAGCACCACCGCCTGGAGCCGGGGGATTCGTTGCTCTTTGATGCCGAGCTACCCCATCGCTGGAGCAATCCGAACAGCCACCCTGCCAAGTTCATCCTGATCATGCAGCTTGGCGAGGATAGGCACATATCCGTAGACCAGCACCTGCATCCCTGAGGGGTGCAGGCTGGGATCTAGCCCGGCGCACGCCCCTCGCCTCCATAGGGCTCTGCCCAACTGGACCACAGCACGGTACCCAAACGCAGAACAAACGGTCCGTCATCGCGCTGCAATTCACGCAGCGCGATGACAGAGAACCGCACGATCCACAGACACACCCCCGCGAGGCCAGCGGCCTACGATCCTGGCGTGACCGGGGATTACGACTCTTGCGCGACCTTGGGCTCCCTTGTCCGCCAGCAGCAAGCCAAGAACAGTCCGCCAGCCAGCAGCAGCGGCAGGGTGAACAGGAACGCGCAGTAGAACATGTCGGTTCCGGACCCGAGGCAGACGAGGGCCATGATGGCGGCCACGCCGGCCACGGTCATCACGCCGCCGACCAGCTCCCAGCGCCAGGCGACCAGAACCCCCGCCAGCGCCACGATGAGGGCGATCAGTAGCGGGATGCCCTGCGGGCCCCAGGAGAGCGTCGGGAACACCTGTGCCCCCAGCTCGACGGCAAAGAAGACAAAAAGACCGACCGCGATCAGGGCCAGGATGCGCGCTATCCAGCGCATGGCCGTTGTCCCACCGTTTTTCTTCTGCTTGACCTCTGTCATGATTCGCCTCCCTTTCATCTCTTGGCGTTTCCAGAATTAGGTTAGATGCTCTAGTTCCTTGATACCCGGTCGAACCCGTAGCGCTTGGCCACATCCTGAAGCTCAGGTGCAAGCTGGCTCAGGGTTCGCTCGAACGACTGGCGGGCATTGGCCCGTCCAAAACGACGGCTCACTACCTTGTATTGCTCCTGCAGGAAACGGTTGTACATCTCTTTCAGTTCGTCAATCTCAAGCTGGGGGTCGGCCTGGTCCTCGACCCGCCCATGGTCCAGGTGGATGGGCAGGTCTGCGGTCCGTTGGTTAACCTCCAACTCACAATCCCGGTCCTCAGGTGTCTCGCGCCAGGCAATGGTGCTCTGGCACATCAGCTCGGCGATCTCGCGGAATACCCGCCGCAGCCGGATCTTGTCCAGGTCGGCGGTGTGCAGGACGCCGATGGCGGTCAGGCAATAGAAGGCCCGGCTGGTCTCAAAGAGGGTCAGGTCCAGCTCTCGCGCCACTGTGGCCACGTCTTTGACCCCATCCACTGCGACCACGACCTCGGCCTCGGCCGGTGTGAGGGAAAGGCGATCCAGATCCTGGGCGGCAGGCCCCAGCTCAAAGATCGCATCTGCCGAGGGGACCAGGCGTTGGATGGTGGCCCAGTTGTCCACCTTGCGGCAGCCGCGCAGGATCAACTCCTCGGCACTGCAATCCAAGGCCACACCTCGTTCCTGCTCCTCAATCCTCTGGTCGAAGGTGAACCGCCCTTCTCGCCAGCGGAAAAGCTCGCAGAGGCCGGCCATCACCTCGTCGCACGAGGCAGCGTCCACGATTGGCTCGCCCCGGCGCATGGTGGATGCGCTCACCGGCTGCCCCTCCTCAAAGACCAGGGTGCGCGTCTCGGCCCCATCGGTGACCCGCAGCGTGCCGCTGTGGCGGCCGGTCAGGATGAGATGGAATAGATCGGGCAGGTGCAGGTCGCGCAGGTTCCCATCCAGGACCATCAATCCCTGCTGCTCCCCCTCTCCGGGGTAGGAGGTCTCGCGCTCCTGCTGGATGGTCTCCACCACGCCGGCCAGCCATTCCTGTTCCATCGCCAGGTAGCGCAGCTTGTGGTCCAGGATGGCCAGTTTCAGCGGCGCGTTCCCATTGTCCCGTTCCGCCGCCGCGGTAGCCTGCACCTCCTCGGCCTGCTCGGCCAGGAACGCCCGGCGTTCCTCAAGCCGGGGCAGGGCTCGCTCCAGGGGCAGCCTGTTCAGCAGGTAGATGGCCAGGTCATATTCCAGATATGCCTTTTCCCGACTGGCCAGCTCTACCTCCATGGCGGCCAGAAAGGCTGCCCGCCCCTTCTCGGTCAGGCGGTAGATTGACTTGCGAGCCGTCCCGCTCTTTCGCTGGCGGGATTCGATCACCAGGCCCAGGTCACGCAGCTTGCGCAGGGAATAGTAGACACCGGCTGCGCTGATGACAAACCAGTGGTCGATGCCCTCGGCCTGGATCTGCTGGTAGAGCTCGTAGCCGTGCATCGGCCGGTCCAGCAACAGTCCCAGGAGTAATATGTCGGTCTTGGTCAAAGTTGGCGTACTCATCGCCTCGACTCCCGTCTTCTCAGCCGGGGACACCATCCCGCAAAGGCGGCGGTCCCCCAGCGCTACGGCATCGGGAACGGCAGGTCCTCGACAATGACATCCTCGTTGGCTTCCAGTTCCTCAGGCGCCACATCGTCGGCCGTCAAAAAGAACTCGGCGTTGCCGTGACACGATCCGCACGTCTCGTTCTGCGGTGTGATGCGCTGGATGTTGTGCGGCGTGGCGTACTTCCAGGTCGGCAGCGCATCAAAGTTGGGCAGCAGGTCGTTTCCATAGTAAGCGAACGACTCGCGGTCCACCGGCACGTGCCGTACCGGGACATAGGTCCATGGCCGGTCCTCGCTCTGGAGCGGGTTCCGGCCGATCTTGAACATCATCGCCGACGGCTCGGTTCTGAAATAGGCCGTGCCGTTTTCCTGGCCCACGTGGCAGCTATAGCAGTTCTTGTAGGTGGTCGAGTGGCAGACCTGGCAGCTCATCGCCTCGAGGTGACCCTCGGTGTGCTGCATGTTCCCATCGCCCGCCGTCACGCCGGGATGGCAATCGGGGTCCTGGCAGCCGGGTGTTGGCGGCCCATCGTAACGGTGCCCAGGCTCGCCCAGCGCCCCGTGCATCTCGTCGGCCGGATGGCAGTCAAAGCAGGGCATGCCGCCTACCATCCAGTGCACATCGGCCTTGACCCCCTCGTTCTTGCCCTTGTACTCGTTCTCGATGCGGCTGCCGTGACAGCCGGTGCAGGTCAGGTTCATGGGCGGGATCCCCTTGAACTCGTGCCCCGCTAACAGGCCGCCGCCCAGGTTGGTCGGCCGGCTTACGTGGCACTGGCCGCAGGTGGTATGGCACGTTTCGCAGTGGTTCTCCAACATCACGTCCAGTTGGGCCATCTTTGCCGGTGTGCTGCGGGCCTCCAGGACCTTCCTATAGCCAGCCAGGTTGCTGTGCAGGCTATTTGCCTCGCTGGCCACCTGGTCAGGGTGACAGTCGCCACACGCTTCGGCCGACGTCGGGTCGCGGGTCAGGCCCTCGTGGGCGGCCTCTTTGTCATCGGTATTGCCGGCACCGCCGTGACAGGTGATGCAGCCGTACTGGCCGTGCATCGTCTCAAAGAACGATTCCTGGTTGAGGAGCACCTTCTCCCAGGCCTCCAACGGAGGCAGAGAGCCGCCTCAGCCCTCTCCTTCGGAGAGTGACTCCTCAGGCACCTCGGCTGCTTCGGCCACCGCCTTCAGCGTCTCCTCGTCGGTGTGGCAGTCCACGCAGCCCTGATCGTTCACCGGCTCAGGTACCACGTGGCTCGGAGCCGGCAGTGGAAAGTCGATAGCCGCCGGCGTCGGTCCGGGTGGTGGGGCCGGGATGTCGGTCGGCGGCGGCGCATAGACGGTGGCCGTCGGCTCCACGGCGGCAATGGCCGCCGGGCCCCCGCAGCCGGTCAGTGTCAGGACCGCTGCCAGCAGAAGCAGTCCCACTATCGCCGCCCCTCCCCACATTCGGAAGGCCCTTTTTATCTCGCGCATGATCCTCTCTGTTGGTGCGATCATCATTCCCCCGACCACGGCTGGTCCGCCTGGTGGCATTGCACACAATCGGTACCGTCCCGCCCGCCTTGGTGACTCTCGGGCACCGTGTGGCAGCTAGCACAGCCCGGATCCAGATCGTACCCCTTAAAGTGGCAGCCCCGGCAGCTTACCTCCAGGTGCTGTCCCTTGTACTGGTCCCAATGTTCCGTGTGCGCCTCCCAGGTCGCGGCCACCATGTCC
>JASFHU010000376.1:0-5245 GCA_050123055.1 Anaerolineae bacterium | reverse complement strand
CGCAGGACGTCAAACTGCTCCTGGCTGTAGACCAGTTCGAGGAGATCTTTGCCCTGTGCCGCGACGAGGCGGAGCGGAAGCAGTTCATCAAAGCCCTGCTCTATGCCGTCGAAACGGAGGAAGGCAGCACTATCGTGCTGCTTACCATCCGGGCTGACTTTTACGGGCGCTGCGCCGAGTACCCGAGACTGGCCGCCCGCATGAGCGATGGGCTGCTGGTGGGCCCCATGAGCGAGGAGGAGCTACGGGCGGCCATCGAGCGCCCGGCGTGGGTGGTGGGACTGCGGCTGGAGCCGGGCCTGGCGGACACGATCCTGGACGATGTGGCCGGCGAGCCGGGGGCGCTGCCGCTGTTGTCCCACGCGTTGCTGGAGACCTATGAGCGGCGGCGGGGGGCGGAGCTGACCCTGTCGGGCTACGCAGCCTCGGGCGGCGTGGCGGGCGCTATCGCCCAGACGGCCGACACGGTTTGTGCAGGCCTGACTGCCGAGGAGCAGGCCATCGCGCGCGGAATCTTCCTGCGGCTGACGGAACTGGGCGAGGAGGGCTGCCAGGACACCCGGCGGCGGGTGGCGCCCGCGGAATTGATCCGCTCACCTGACGAGGCGCGGACGGTTGAGCGGGTGCTCAAGACCCTGGCCGATGGGCGGCTGATCACCACGGGCGGAGGCCCTGTCCTGCCTGTCTCGAGCGGAGCCGAGGGAAGCGGAGGCGAAGGGCTTGTCCCGAGCATAGGCGAAGGAACCGTCGAAGTGGCCCACGAGGCGTTGATCCGGGAGTGGCCCGAGTTGCGGGGCTGGCTGGAGGAGGACCGGGATGGCTTGCGCATCCACCGCCACCTGACCGAGGCAGCCCAGGGCTGGGATCGCCTGGAGAAGGATGCCGGCGAGTTGTACCGTGGGGCGCGGCTGGCGGCAGCGGGGGAGTGGGCCGAGGCTCATGGCGAGGCGCTGAATCCATTGGAGTGGGAGTTCCTGGCAGCGTCACAGGAGTTAGCCCGGCGCAGGGAGGCCGAGCGGGAGGCACGGCGGCAGCGTGAGCTGGAGGCGGCGCAAAGGCTGGCCGCGTCGGAAAGCCGCCGCGCGGAAGAGCAGACCCGGGCGGCGGGGCGGCTGAAACGGCGAGCCCTGTTGCTGGCGGGGGCGATGGTGGTGGCCGTCATCCTGGCCGTGGTGGCCATCCTGGCCTTCCGCCAGGCGACGCAGAGCGCCACTGCCGCCCGAGCCGAGGCCCAGGCCCGGGCCACCCACCAGGCGGTCGCCGAGACAGAGGCGGCAGCCCGGGCCACCCAGCAAGCGGTGGCTGAGACAGAGGCGGAAGCCCGTACCACCCAGCAGGCCGTCGCAGAAACTGAGGCCCAGGCCCGTGCCACTCAGCAGGCTGTCGCCGAGCAAAAGGTGCGCGAGGCCATGGAGGCCTACAGCCTGAGCCTGGCGGCCCATGCCAGGGGGGCACTGCAGGCGCTGGACCCAGCCACGGCCCTGGCCCTGGCTGTGACGGCCGCCGGTCTGGACCAACCTCCGGCGCTGGTGCAGCAGACCCTCATGGAAGCAGCCTATGCCCGCGGACCCCGGCGCCGTTTCGACATAGAGGACACGTTTGGGGATGGCGCCAGGGATGGGCTGAGCGTTGCCTTGAGCCCGGATGGACAGACCGCCCTGGTTGGCCTGGACACGGGCACCGTGATCCTGTTTGATCCAGAAACTGGGTCGGTGATCCACCGTCTCGAGGGGCACATCGGTACGGTCCACGACGTGGCCTATAGCCCGGATGGCAGCCAAGCCCTTTCTGTGGCCTCCGTTCCGACCGTCATCCTCTGGGACCTCATCTCCGGGCAGGAGATCCGCCGCTTCCGGGGACATTCGGGCGACATCATGGCTGTCGATTTCAGTCCCGACGGCCGGACGGCGGCCAGCGGTGGGTTCGTCCGGTCCAGCCGCAAGGAGCCGGGGGAGTTGATCCTGTGGGACCTGGAGACGGGCCAGGAGCTCCGGCGCTGCACCGGCGGCCACCGGGACGCCGTGATCGACGTGGCCTTTAGCCCGGATGGGACGACCGTGCTGGCCAGCTCCGGGGCGTCCACCGATAGCTTTACCCTCCAGTTCTGGTCGGCGGACAAGGGCGGGCTCTGGTCGGGCTATGGAGAGGATGAAACTGATCTAGTCCTTTGGGACGCGGAGACCTGCGAGATCGTCCACCGTTTCGACACAGACGATCATGACAATTTCAGCCTGGCCATCAGCCCCGACGGGGATTGGGCGCTGGCGGGTTCAACAGACCAGCAGATCTACCAGTGGGACCTGCGCTCAGGCGAACTACTCGGCAGGTTGGAGGGCCACCGCAATCCAGTGACCACCATCGCGCTGAGCGAGGACGGTCGTCAGGCCCTGTCGGGGGAGGCCTACGGTCACGGGTTGATCCTCTGGGACCTGGACAGTGGTGAGCCGCTCGCTTTCCTGAATGCCCATGATTACGAGATGTGGACCCTGGCCGATATCGACCTGGAACTCAGCCCAGACGGGCGGCGGGCCCTGTCGACCTCCACCGATGGGGCGCTGGTCCTTTGGGATCTCGCCGACTGGCGAGAAAGCCGGCGACTCGAAGGACATGCAGACCCGGTGACGGACCTGGCTTTCACGCCAGATGGGCTCCAGCTCATCTCCAGTTCAGGGCGCTTTGACCCGGGCATGAGCGTTTCAAGGGAGAACAGCATCGGAGTGTGGGAGCTGGAAAGCGGTGAATTGGTGGGCAGCTATAGCGGCCATACGGATGGGGTGACGTCGATTGCCCTCAGCCCCGACGGGGCGCGCCTGCTCTCGACCTCCATCGACGAGAGCGTCCGGCTGTGGGATCTGGACACCGGGCGCGAGATCCGGCGCCTGTCTGGACATGGCTCCTGGGTGACCGATGTGGCCTTCGGCCCCGATGGAGGCACGGCACTGTCTGGAGCGGTGTTGGGTACCCTGCTGCTGTGGGACCTGGAGAGTGGTGTGTTCACCCGCAGCTTCCCCAGCCCGGGGGGTGTCTTTGCCCTGGCGATGGGTCCCGGGGGCCGCACGGCGCTCTCGGCTGGGAGCGGGGAGAGTCCCGTGTACGTGTGGGACCTGGAGAAGGGGTACGACGTCGGGCGTTTCTGGGAGCACGTGGGGCCAGATCTGCGAGTCGGAGCCCTGGCCCTCAGTCCCGATGGCCGCCTAGCCCTGTCGGGCGATTCGACTGGCAGCCTGATCCTGTGGGAGATCGCTTCCGGCGAGGTGAACCGCCGGCTCAGTGGGCACACCGAGGCCATTGCGGCCGTATCGATGGCTGCCGATGGCCGCCAGGCGTTCACCTGTGACGAGGGAGGAACCTCGATCCTGTGGGATCTGGAATCGGGGGCATTGCTGGGGAGCTTCAGCACGCCTGGCTCGGGTCGCACCGGCGGCTGTGCGCTGAGTCCCGATGGCCGCCTGGGCGCGACCGGTTTTGGCAACGACATCATCCTCTGGCAACTGGGAGTGCCCACCCTGGACGAGCTGCAGGCCTGGATCGACGCCAATCGCTACGTGCGCGAGCTGACCGGCGAGGAACGAGCGTTGTATCAGATTGAAACAGAGCCCTGAGGATGGCCCATAAACACTCAATCGGAGCAGACCTGGCAGGTTTTGTCGGTGATTGGGCTACCTGAATGCCTACCGAGTACCGGGTCGAGCTTCAGTTGATATAGATTTACATAAACCTGTCAGGTCTTGAAGCCAAGACGAGGATTGTTGAGGATGGGCTGGGGTATCGAGGGAGAGGGACAAGATGGGCAAGAATGGGTCGTGGAGCGCCAGCTTGTGTGTCATGGCCAGCCTGTTGCTGGCCGCCTGTGGCCCTGCGCGGGAACCGGTGGTGGTCACCGAGGTGGTCGAGATCCGGGAGACGGTCGTGGTGGAGCAGTCGCGGATCGTCGAAGCGGAGCCGAGGGAGGTCACCATCGTCGAGACGGTGGAGGTGGTCGTCACCGCCGAGCCCGAGCCCACGGAGGTGAGCCTGAGCGGTCAGTGCTGCGATGACTACCGCATCGGCCTCTATTTACTTGCCCCAACGACGACCAACTACTGGGACTACCTGGGCCCCGGCAGCTCGATAACGAACGCGTACGTGCTTGACGGCTCGGCACCGTCCCTGTACACCCTGGCCGACGTCACGTTCCAGTTCGTGCCAGAGTTGGCCAAAGATCTGGTCGAGCCGGTGGACAACGGCGACGGCACCTGGACGGTCACCGTGCCCATGGTCGAAGGCGCGCAGTGGAGCGATGGCCAGCCGATCACCTGCCACGACCTGGCCTTCACCTTCAACGCCTGCAAGGACCTGAAGCTGACGGACAACTGGCCGAACAATTGCACGCCCAGTGGCCTGGAGGCCAGCGTCGACTGTCCGGAGGACCATACCGTGCGCTTCACCTTTCACAACCAGGCGCCCAGCCTGGGCACCTGGCAGGCCGGCCTGGCCCTGGCGCCGTTCCTGCCCCGGCACTTCTGGGCGGACGTGGTGGCCGAGGCCTATGCCTACATCGACGGCCTGGAGGAGCCAGCGGTGGAGATGCCAAAGGGCGTGGACTGCACCCTGGAGGGGATGAGCGAGGAGGACCAGGCTGCTTGCCAGCCCTACCTGGCCGAATGGCTCCCCTACAGCGAGGCCTTTCGCAACGCCCGCGAGACCCTATACCAGGCCGACGCCAGCGGCGCACCCTCGGGTGGTGCCTATGTCACCGGCAAGCTGGAGCCGGGCGCCATTGTCCGGCGCACGGCCAATGAGCACTACTACTTCAAAGGGGCCGAGATCGTCGAATACGAGGACGGCACCTGGCTGCAGATCCTGCCCGACGGCACCTGGCGCCAGCTCTACGGCGACGCCCAGGGGGCCGAGACACTGCGCTACACGGTGGGACCCCATGCCCCGACCGTCCTCTTTACCACATATGGCTCGGCGGATGCCGCCTTCCTGGCCCTGGCCGAGGGCGAGGTGGACTATGTGCTCAACCCGTCTGAGACACCCCGCGGCATCCGGGAGATGGTCGAGGACAGGGGTGAGGATATCGAGACCTACGTCAGCGCGGCCTATGGTATGGCCTACCTGGGCTTCAACTTGCGCCAGGCCCCCATGTCCGACTATGCTTTCCGCCAGGCGGTAGAGATCGTCCTGGATAAAGAGTTCATCATCGACGCGGTGTTGGGTGGGGTCGCCTATCCCCTGTACTCCACCATGCCGCCGGGCAACG
>JASFHU010000375.1:0-5245 GCA_050123055.1 Anaerolineae bacterium | reverse complement strand
ATGTTCAGTATACTATGGAGGGATTGCCGCAGCGTGACAGGAATGTTACCGCTGGATTAACGTGGGCAGTGCCGACCTGGGCTCAGGCGTAGGGCAGCCTGAATCCGGCCTCAGCGCCGCCTTCGGTCCGGGGATGCAGCCAGATCTGGCCCTGGTGAGCGGCCACGATCTCACGGGCAATGGTCAGTCCCAGGCCTGCGCCGCCCCCCGGCCCGCTGTAGTAGGGTTCAAAGGCACGCGCCGCATCTTTGGTGGTCAACCCTCGCCCATCGTCCAGAACGAGCAGAGCCAGCGCGCCATGGCCAACCACAATGCGCAACTGCACCTGGCCGCCGGCCGGCGTGAACTTGAGGGCATTATCCAGCAGGTTGACCACCACCTGCTGCAGACGGTCTGCATCGGCTGAGACTGGGGGCAGGTCCTCGGGCAAATCCTGGACGAGGGTCACGCCGAGGCGCCGGGACCTGGCCTCTACGAGTGAGGCTGCCGAGCGGGCAATGGCACCGAGATCGGCAGCAGTGCGGCGCAAGCGCAGCTTTCCCCGCTGCAAGCGCGACAGGGTTAGCAGGTCATTCACCAGGCGGATGAGGCGGTCGGTCTGCTCGTCCATGGTGGCCAGCGCGGCCTGCATCTCGTCGGGCGCGGTGTCCTGGAGATTGACTACAAAACCTTTGATGGCCGTGAGGGGGGTGCGAAGGTCGTGGGACACTTTGGCGATGAACTCGCGGCGCGCCGCCTCCAGGCGGTCCAGGTCGGCGGCCAGGTGATTGATGCTGTCCGCCAGGCGACCGATCTCGTCCTGCGAGGCAACGGGCAAGCGCCGGCTCAGGTCACCAGCGGCGATGGCCTGAGTGGCCGACTCCATCTGGCGCAAGGGACGCGTCAAAGGCCGGGCCAGGAGCAGGCTGGCTACCAGGGCGGCGACCAGGGCCAGCCCCCCGGCCCCGGCCAGAACCAGGCGCAAAGCGGCGAGAAAGGCCCGGGCCTGGCCCACGTCGCGCGAGACTTCGACGACGGCCAGCACCGTCCCGTCAGCGGCCGCCACCGGCCGGGCGGCGTAGAGCCGTTCGGGATGGTCGTAGCTGGCGGCCAAAAAGAGGGATGCCCCCCTGTGCCCCAACTCGGCCAGGGTCGCGCTGCTGGGCAACGGGCCGATGTCGCGCGTGGCAGCCAGCAGCCCGCCGTTGCGGGTGCTAAAGAGCCGCACCACGTATCCGGCCTGCGGGGCAAAAAAGCTGGCGATCTGGGGAGCCAGGGCCGCCAACTGAACCTCGTCGGGGGCGGTGGAAGCTGTGTAGACGGCGTAGAAATCGGCCAGGGCGGCCAGATCATCCTCGGCCCGGCCCTCGACGTAGCGAGCTGTGAGCAGGTAGATGGCCAGCCCCATGATCACGACGACCAGCAGGCTGATCAGGCCAAAGATCAGGGCCAGCCGGGCTGCCAGACTGCGGCGGAAGAGATCAAGACCTTTCATAGCTCGAGGCGATAGCCGATGCCCCGCTCAGTCTGGATCGGATCGGCCGTGGGGTCGATTTCGGCAAGTTTGTGTCGCAGCCGGTGCACGTGGACGTCCACGGTCCGGTCGTCGATAAACTCGGCGGTGCCCCAAACCCCATCGAGCAGGGCATCGCGACTGAACACCCGGCCCGGATGCCGGGCCAGGAAATGGAGCAGATCGTACTCACGGGGACGCAGGTCCAAGAGCTGGCCCGCGAACCAGGCCCGCCGGGCCGGAGGGTCGAAATGGAGACCGCCGACTGGCGGCTGCTGGGCCACAGGCTGCTCGCCAGGGACAGGGACGGGCGGGGCTTGGCGGCCGGTCACGCGGGCGGCACGACGCAGGATGGCCCGCACCCGGGCCACCAACTCACGAGGGTTGAAGGGCTTGACCACATAGTCGTCGGCGCCCAGCTCCAGGCCAACGACGACGTCGACATCGTCATCCCGGGCGGTGAGAATGATGACCGGCAAGTCAGAGCCGCCCTGGCGCAGGCGACGGAGGACCTCAAAGCCGTCCATATCGGGCAGCATCAGATCCAGGATGATCAGATCGAGGGACTCATGAACGGCGGCCAGGGCTGCGGCACCGTCGCCAGCCGCATGGACCTGGAAACCCTCTCGCGCCAGGCGCTCGTGGATGACCTGGACGATAGCCGGTTCGTCGTCCACCACCAGGATCGTCTCGTGGGCCATAAACAGTTCCTTTCGGCTTGATTGTAGCCCAGATGGGGGGAAATGGCAAAGCATACAAGCAGCGCGAACCGATTCGAGCCGGTCCGCGCTGCAGAAGTTCAGGCTGTGTCAATCACTACAGACTAGTACACTGTGGCGCAAGTAACCCAGTGGTTCGTAGTGACTGCCGACCAACGGTCGGACTCGGTCGCTTGGCTCGCTCAGAAACGACTGAAGTCGTTACTACGAACCAGAGGTCCATTTGCGCCTTCAAGCACTAGTACAAGGTCCCTGTGGGTGCTACTCAGCCTCCCATCTGCTCCTCGGCGCGCCTCATGCGCATGATGCGCCAGGCAACCAGGAGGGTGACCAGGACGATGACGATGAAGGCGGTCAACAGTACAATGAGCAGGACGGCGGCGACAAAGCCCTGGAAAAAGATCGATTCCCAGCTCCCTCCTGTGGTAGGAGGCCCTGGCGCCGGAACGGGTGTGGGCGTTGCACGCTCTGAGGCAACCGACGTCCCTGCTCCAGCCGTGGGACTGGGGGTGAAGGTGGGTGTGTCGGTCGGAGTTGAGGTAGAGGTCGGAGTATGGGTAGGCGTGGGGGTGTGGGTGGATGTGGGGGTGGGGGTGTCAGTCGGCGTTGGGGTAGAGGTGGCGGTGGGAGTCGACGTGTACGTAGACGTGGGCGGCACCGGTGTCCGCGTCGGCGGCACCGGTGTCGGCGGTACGCGAGTGGGCGCCCGAGTACTGGTCGGGCGCGGGACTCGTGTGGGCGCGCTGGTGGCTGCAGGCGGTCTCCAACGGGTGGGCGTACCGGAAACGATGGGCGTCACGGGGCGCGAGGTAATGGTTGGATCCACGGTGGAGGTGGGACCTGGCGTGTCTGTCGGACCCGGCGTGGAGGTTGGGGGCGAGGTGGACGTGGGGAGCGGTGTGCTGGTCGGGGTTGGCGTGTGGGTGGGGGTCGGCGCGATCAACTGGAAGGAGGCAGGCGCCTGGTGAATGCCATCGTCAGCAGTCACAAGATGCATACCGGGCGTGGCGTAGGAAGCATCGGTGGGCGTAGTAAAGGTCATTTGAAATCTGCCGTCGCTACCGATGGAGGTCGTGCCCAGGACCAGGCTGCTATCCCACCTGAGGGTTGCCGTTCCGCCAGAGACGGGGAACACGCCGGAGGCTACAACAGAGGTGGCATCCCCAGCCACCCCCTGCGTTGGGCTCAGGTTCAGGCTGGGTTGCGTGGTGGGCGTGGGACGCGGTCCCTGGCCGGCGGCCTGCCGCGGGAAGGGCAGGCCAAGCGAGGCCACGAGCAAGCTGAGGAAGGCCAGGATGCCTATCATGCTGAGGAGCCGGTTCCGGAAAGCGTTCTTTTTCATTGCTCTATCCTAGTTTGACTCCACTGCAAAAAGGTCAGTGGCGTAGTGTATGTTGTGTGTGTGCTTCGCGCACACACAACATACACTACCTTTTTGCCCTTTTTGCAGGGCATTCCAGTTTGCTCCCGGGGGAGCGAGGAGCTCCCGGGGGAGCGACGCGATTCTGGGCTCGCCGGCAAGCCACGTGCTCCCTATGGCGCACAGTGGGTTTCATCAGGCGACGAGCTACTGGCACAAGCCTCACGCAGCTTGTCCTCCAGGACACCATTCTGGTAACCCGGGTGGGTGGCACGGATCGGCCCCCAGTACCCAATGGCCAGATCCCAATCCTCTAGTCTGAAAGCCTCCAGGCCAGAGAGGTACTGGACGATGAGGTAGCGCTGTTCGAGCAGTTCCTGGTTGTCTGGCTGCAAAAGCAGAGCCCTATCCAGGTACTGAAGCGCCTGATCCAGGCTTCGTTCGGAGCCATCGGCCTGCTCGATCAGTTGTAAGGCTGCTTGAGGATATGCCTCCTCGAGCCTCTGGGCCAGCATGCCCCCTTGATAGTCGGGCCGGGCAGCCTGCACCGGTTCCCAGTTGGTCACCACACCGACCCAATCCCCACGGCCAAGGGCATCGGCTCCGGCCACGAAACCCACCGCGAGCTCCCTCTCTGCGATGAGATCCCGGTGGGTGGGCTGCAAAGCCAGGGCCTGGTCGAGGTAGATGACAGCCGCGCGCAGCGATTCGACGTTGCCACCCGCCTGGTCGATCAGTTGGCGCGCCAGACGCTCGTTGGCCAGGTAGAGCTGTTCCTCCACGGCAGTGCGGCGGAACTCTGGGTTCTGGGTCCGGATCCAAGTCAGGTTCGAGATGGCGCTCTGCCAGTCCTCGGCTGCAATCTGGCCCTGTACGTCCTGCCAGGCAGCCTCGAGATCGGCCAATTCCTGCGTCTCCTCGATGAGCCGCTGGGCAAGGTCATAGTTGGGGCTTTCAGGCGGGATCTGGCGCGCAAGGTCAAAAGCCATCTGCCAGTCGCCCCATTCCTTGTGGAGGAGGGCATCGGCATAGAGATCGGCCCATACCTTTCGCTGGTCGATCAGGGCCAGGGTTTCGTCGATGGCAGGGTCGCCAGGGGTTTCAGACGACAGCACTGCCAGGCCCTCCCGCGCCCCGCTAAGGTCGCCCTTTTCCAGGCGCCGGTTCACGTCGTTCCAGATGGACTGGATGTAGGCAGATCGCTCCTGCTCTGCCCTCACGGGTGTCACCAGGCGGTTCCAAGCTGCCGTACCAGCAGCAACGACGACCAGGCAGGCGGTAAGGGCTAACATAAGTAGCACAGCGCTGCGCAAAATCGGCGCTGGCTGGGTGCGTTCAACCGGGATCTGGACCTCGGTGCCGAAGGTGGCCCGCAGTTGAGTCCGCAGCAACAGGTCGTGGACGGCCTGCTCGTCGGGATACAACCCGGCCAGCCCCTCCAGGGTATCTGTGGCCCCCGACTCGTCGCCCACTGCCAGCTGCTGCATAGCCTCTTGGTACAGAGGGTGCTGATCGTAGGGTACCTGGTCGTCGCGTGTCTCTTTGCTTTCAGCCATTAGATTCGCACATTCCTAAGTTCTGGTTCCACTCTGGCATCTTTTTCAATAAACCGGGGGAAGCTGGGGTGTGTGCGAGCGGCAAAGCCGCTCGCACACACCCCGCCCCCACTTAGTG
>JASFHU010000374.1:0-5251 GCA_050123055.1 Anaerolineae bacterium | reverse complement strand
TATACCAGACCGGCATCTCCCAGCCAGCAAAAGGGATGACCTTCCGGGTTAGGGACTTGTGCACCTCGAAAAGAGGCGTCCGTCGCAGTGGGGCATCCTCCGGTTCCTGCCAAGTGAATTCCACTTTGTCGGAAGCGGGCAGGATGCTGTCGAGCGCTGCCTGCCCGACAAAGTAGGGCTTGGTCAGACAGAAAAGGTCCTGCTGGCCACCCTTGTACAGCGCCAGCGCGGCGGTACCAGCCGGTGTCTCATCGCCTTCGCCTGCCAGTCCCTGGCGAAGGGCCTGCGCTGTCTCTTGCAGAGTGGCGTCGATCCCATGATCCAGGTCCAGATCCTGTACCGTGACCGGCCCCTGCACCTTGCGGTGGAGGTCGTCGTCAAAGAGGAGGTAGCCGTCCGACAGGCCGCGGAACCAGGCCTTGACCCGCTCGTGGGCAGCGCCGTGGGTGGCGACGACGTAACGATCCCGTTGGCGGGCATCGGGCGCCAGGCGCAACAGGTGGACGTCATCGATCAATGTCCCATCCCTATCGAGCAGCAGGGTACGCGTCTGCTCGTTGGGCTGGAGCGGTGCGACGTCGGCCGTGCCCACCTCCTGGAAAAATGGCATGGCCCGCCAGCCGCTGACCAGCAGCAGGCCACGGCCGTCCGGGGGCTGGGCCTCGTCGAGGAAAAAGTAGTGAGGGTAGCCACTGGACAGCGAGCCGGTCTCGGCGGCTGTCCGTTCAGCCAGGCCGGCCAAGTCTTTCTTGACCGCTTCCAGCACGTCGAGATCCAGCTTGCCGCGTGGCAACTCGCCGATCAACCCATCATAGTGGAAGGGATGGATGGCCGTCAGGAGGCGATAGATGGCCTCAGCGATGGCGTCCATCTCGGCCGGTCCCATGCCCCGCTGCGTGACCCATGGTGTGCCCAGGCGCACACCGCTGCCCAAGGCAGTCAGCTCGTCACCGGGGATGGTGTTTTTATTGGCGATCAAGCCTGCCAACTCCATGATCCGCACTGCCATTTCGCCCCGCAGCGGCTCGCCCGTGGGTGACTCGATGGAGCGCAGGTCGATCAGCAACAGGTGAGTATCGGTGCCGCCGTACGCCAGGCCGAGGCCACGCTTTTCCAGGGAAGCGGCCAGGGCCTGGGCATTCTCTCCGATCCTATGCATCATGCGCTTGAAAGGAGCCGTCTGGGCGATCTCAAAGGCCACGGCCATGGCCGCGAACTTGTTGGTGTGAGGACCGCCCTGCGCGCCGGGGAACACGGCCATGTCGATCTCGTTGGCGATGTCCTCGTCCGTGGTCATGATCACCGCTCCGCGGGGGCCGCACGTCGTCTTGTGCGTGGTGAACGTGACCACGTCGGCGATGCCCACCGGATTGGGATAGGCGCCGGCGGAGGCCATGCCCGCCGGGTGGGCGATGTCGGCCATGAGGTAGGCGCCGCAGGCATCGGCCACCTGGCGGAACTTTTCCCAGTCAGGCGCCCAGGGATAAGAGGTATAACCAGCCACAATGATCTTGGGACGTTCGGCCAGTGCCTGGTCCATGATGCGGTTGTAGTCGAGGCGGCCCTCGCGGTCCACACCGTAGGACACAACCCGGTAGCGGCGGCCCGAGATGTTAAACTCGCTGCCGTGGGTCAGGTGCCCGCCCTGGAACAGGTCCATGCCCATCAGGGTATCGCCTGCCTCCATGAGGGCATCGTAGACGGCCAGGTTGGCTGCGGCCCCTGATAGGGCCTGAACATTCACATAGATGTCGCCGGCGCTCAGGCCGTTGTTGGCAAACAGGGCGGCGCACCGCCGCTGGGCCAGGGTCTCGACGAAATGCACATAGTCGGCCCCTTTGTAGAAACGCCGGTCGGCATAGCGGCGGTAGTAGGCCAGTTGGTGGCTCAGGTCAAGTACCAGCTCTTCATCGTCGCGCGTCATGCGCAGCGGTGGATAGCCCTCGGCGTAGATGTTGTTGAACTCGCTGCCCAGCGCCTCGCGCACCGGCTGTGGCGCGATGCTCTCCGATGGGATAAGGATGATGCGCCGCGCTTGTCGCTCCTTTTCCAGTTCAATGATCCGATCAAGATCGGGGTCAATCGTGGATA
The DNA here is from genome assembly GCA_050123055.1 of Anaerolineae bacterium. GTDB lineage: Bacteria > Chloroflexota > Anaerolineae > JAAYZQ01 > JAAYZQ01 > JASFHU01. Next base: position 3,160 of record JASFHU010000374.1, on the reverse strand, counting down.
GACTCGAACCGAAGTAGATGTCATGGTACTCTGGCATTGTTTGCTCCCTTGCTCCATTCCGTTCCGTTGTTCAAAATGCGAGCGGGCTCCAGTCTCAGTCTCTGTGCCGCTCTTCAGCCTGGCCGACAAGTTCCCGGAGCCGGGCCTCCACCTGGGGGGGGATGGGCATAGGCTCGTGATGCTCCAAGATCTCTTTTACCCTGGAACGCACCCGCTGGGCCATCGTCCTTTTTCCACTGGACTCCCAGGGCCGGCGCATCTGTCGATCGATCAGCGTAGGGAACCAGGTCTCTGTCTTGAAATGGGTACGTGTATGCTCCTGGGTCAAATAGTGGCCGCCCGGCCCCACCTCCTCGATGACGTGCACCGCCAGCGTCTCTGGGGTGACCTTGACACCTTGCAGGATACGTTTGGCCATGCCAATCACTTCGTCCGACATGACCAGCATGTCAAAGGAGCCCAGCAGTCCCGATTCCAGGTAGCCAACATCGTGGATCAGATTCGCACCCGATAGGGCGGCGAGCACGATGGACAGCGTGGCCTCAATCGCAGCCTGTTCGTCGAGGATCTTGCTATCGGAGCAGCCGGCCGCGGAGAACATGGGCACACCCAGCCATTTGGCAACATCCGTCATAGCCGCGCTGATGAGGCCCAGCTCCGGCGCACCGTAGGACAAGATCGACGTTGCCATGTCCATGGGCGAGTTCACACCACCCATGATCACCCCGGCTCCTCTGCACTTGAGCTGGGCCAATACCACACCGGTCAGATACTCGGCCAGGGCCTGCACCATCGTCCCGGCCAGGGTCACCGGACCTGTGCCTCCCGCCATAATGCAGGGTGTATAGATGGCCGGGATGCCCGTCTCCGCCGCGTACAGGATCTTTTCCACCGCTTCGACCGAGTTGGTCAGGGGTGAGCTGGGCTCTATGTAGACGACAAAGAGTGGTGTTTTGGCGAACTCGTCTGGCCCGCCCAGCACCTCACAGGCCATCTGGTACTGGTCGGCCAATCCCTCCTTGTCGACAGCCGTGACAATCAGCGGCTTGGACGTGCCTTTCAGCATGGCCAGAAACTGGGGCCGATCGTAGGTTTGGCGCAAAACACCCGAGGTCAAGCCTAGTGACATGTGAAAATCTATGTTGGACAGTGCGTCGCTGATGCGGGCTGCGTTGTAGACGTCCTCAAAGGTGTAGCTGCGTACCTCGTCGGTATAGGGATCCACCAGCGAAGGGCAATCGGAGCCCGTGCCAAAATGGAATCGGTTCTTTTCCAGATGCAAGCGCTTGCTGCGGTCCCGGCCGGCGACGACGATGCGGCCTGGTGCGGTGCTCAACGCGTCCTTGACCAACCAGGGCGGAATGCGTACCAGAGTGCCATCGCTGATCGGGCAGCCTACAGCTCGCAGCAGAGCCAGGCCTTCTTCACCGTGGATCCGCGTACCAGCGCTCTCCAGGACGTCCAGGGCAGCGTAAAAGACCTCTTCGATCTGGTCGTCGGAGAGCACCCGGAACTGCGGTGTCAGGCATGCCGTGAGATTTGCTTTCATTTCGACTGACTCCCTGCTTCGTGCACAGCCAACGCCATGGCGGTGATATGTTCGGGTGAGGACCCGCAACAAGCGCCGACGATGCAGGCCTCCAGATCGACGAATTGGCGGGCCAGTCCGGCCATTCGCTCAGGATCAGCATCGTAGGCGGCACGGCGATTGACCATGCGTGGCACGCCGGCGTTGGGCTTGGCGATCAGGAAGGCATCAGGCGCGGCCTGGCGCATCTGCGGCAGAAAGTCCAATACTTCCTCGGGGGCATGGCCACAGTTGGCGCCGGTGGCCTGTACGCCCATCTGGTGCATAGCCTGGGCTGCCTGCGTAGGGTTGATGCCCATGCCGGTGTGGCCATGGGTATCAAAGCTGAAGGTGCAAAAAACTGGCAGCTCGCGTAACCGGACCGTTGAAGCCTTCTGGGCCCCTTCAACCGCCGCCTTGGCTTCGTTGAGATCGCTCATGGTTTCGATATAAATACAATCCACGCCCCCCGACGCCAGAGCATCAGCCTGCTCCGCAAACATCTCTACCGCTGCGCTATAGGTTAGCTTGCCCAGGGGCGGCATCATCTCGCCGCTGGGACCAATGTCGCCGCCGACATATACCTCGTCGCCTGCCACCTGGCGAGCCAACTCTCCAGCCCGGCGATTGATCTCTGCCACCTGTGGATCCAGACCAGCAGCCCCGAGCCGTGCCCGTGTGCCTCCAAAAGTGGAAGTCAGGATGATCTGGGATCCGGCTTCCACGTAGGCGCGGTGAAGTGCCATGATCTCTTCCGGACGTTCCAGAACCCAGGCCTCTCCAGGCATCCCCGGCGGCAGCCCGGCAGCCTGGAGCATGGTGCCGGTTGCACCGTCGGCGATCAGCACGCCGCCGCCGGCCAAGCGTTCCAAGATGGGTACTCGCATCACTTTACTCCTTTGCGAAAACTGGTTTCCCTGACGCCAAAAGTGTAAAGGTGTATGGTGGGCCTATCACTGAGCATCGTACCTTGCGTTCTACGCTCTAGGCGGTCCCCACCAAGCCTTTGATCACCTCCACCGCCTCGGTGGCGTTCTCAGCGTAGGCGTCGGCGCCGATCTCCTCTGCCCATTCGGGGCTGGCCGGCACGCCGCCGATGATCACCTGGACACTTTCGCGCAGACCCGCTTCTTTGAGCGTCAGGATCACCGTTTCCTGGCTGAGGATCGTGGTCGTAAGCAGGGCCGACAATCCCAGCACGTCGGGCTCCACCTCGCGCACCTTGTCGAGAAACTGTTGCGGCGATACGTCCACGCCCAAATCGTGCACCTCAAAGCCGTTGGCGGCCAGCATGGTGGCCACCAGCGTTTTGCCAATCTCGTGGATGTCGCCCTGGACGGTGCCGATCACGACCTTGCCCAGCACCTGGCGCTCCTGCTTGCGCTCCATCAGCTCCGATTCCAGCGCGGCAATACCAGCCTTCATCGCCTCACCGCTCATCATCAGGTCGGGGATAAACAGCTCGCCCTGGGCAAAGCCCTCGCCGACGACGTCCATACCCGGCTTGAGGCCCTGATCGATAGCTGCCAGGGGTTCGATCCCCGCATCGAGTGCCTCCTGGGCCAGTGCCTGCGCCTTTTCTGGCAGTCATCG
>JASFHU010000373.1:0-5258 GCA_050123055.1 Anaerolineae bacterium | reverse complement strand
TGTCCGCCCGGTCGTAGAGGTAGATCTGGGGGCGTCCCTCGGCGATGCGCTCGGCCGCTTTCTGATAGGCCTCGGCACGCACGGCGATGTCAGGGCTGCTGCCGCCGATCTCCATCTGTGCATCAAACTCCTCGTCGATCCATCGCGCATAGTTCCAGCCCTGGCCGTCGTTGTCGTCGCAGGGGATATTCTTCGAGTGGTAGTAGCCGTCCAACTGGGAATGCGGGTCGACGCCGGCCGACGAGGTGTACATCAGGATGTCGAACTGGCCGTGCTTGCGGAAGGCGCCGTTGGCGTAGCTGCCGAACAGCTCCGCACTGGGCACGTTCTCGATATAGAACTCGATGCCGATCTCGGCCATCATCTCCATCAGCACCTGCTGGCACTGCTCGCGCAGCGCGTTGCCCGAGGTGGTCTGGATCTTGAGCCTCAGGGCACGACCATCTTCGGCGTAAGGGCAGCCGTTGCATTCGCGGACGCCATCGCCATCCTCGTCCGTCCAGCCTGCCTCTTCCAGCAGGGCCATGGCCTTCTCCGGGTTGTACTCACTCTCCGGGATGTCAGGCGCACCCCAACCCAGGTTGATCTCGGCAGTGCCGACCTTGGCGAATCCATAGAGCAGCTTGTCATTGATCGTATTCTTGTCAATGCCCAGCTCTATCGCCTCGCGGACCTTGGGGTCACCCAGCGCCCAGTGCCACATAGGATCCTCTTCCAACGCCTCCGTGCAGGGCGCATCCACTTCCGGATCGCGCAGGTTGAACAGCAGTCGCTCGGTGCCGGTGCTGGGCGGATTCACAACGACCACTCCCTCCCACGTTTGAGCTTCCGGCAGGTCGGCCTCGCTCAGGTCCCACACGTGGTCGAGCTCGCCGGTCTGGATAAGCTGCTTGCCCACCTCACGGCTCTCGATCCAGCGCAGGATAATCGCATCCACGTAGGGCTTGCCCTCCGTCTCCCACAACTCATAGTTCTCGTTGCGCACCAGCGTCATGTGGTCGCCGGAGACCCACTCTTCCATCACGAAAGGTCCTAGCGCTGGGTCCATGGTCCGGTTGTACTCCCACTCGTTCATCGTGGTCGGATCCAGGCCGATGTGGCTCGGTGTGATGGCGTCGAACATGGTGAGGTAGGGTGCGTAGAACTTGTTGTACTTGACCACCACCGTATAGGGATCGGGGCAGGTGACCGACTCCATATCCTCGTAGCCAGTGGTTGCCGCTGCACCGCTTTCGGGATGCATGATCACCTCAAAGGAGAAGGCCACGTCTTCGCAGTCAAAGGGATCGCCGTCGGACCAGACGATATTCTCTTTCAGGTTGTAGGTGACGATCAGGCCATCTGCAGAGACACCACCATTGTCGACTGTGGGTACCTCCTTGGCCAGGTCGGGTGCAAACGTGGCATCGGGCATGATTTCCAGCAGCCCGCGTTCCATGAACGTTCCCGTAACGCTCGCGACCGTTTGGGTGCGGATCCAGGGGTTCAGGTGCTCCGGCTCCTGGTAGTAGCCCAAGACCAAGGTACCGCCCTGCTTGTCCGCGCCCGGCTTGGGCGGCTCGGTCGGCGGCGGCTCGGTTGGCTCAGGTGCCTGGGTCGCCTCTGGTGCTGCCGCCTCGGTGGGTTCAGGGGCGGCCGTCGGTTCCGCTGCGGCTCCGCAGGCCGCCAACAATGGCACGACCAGGGCCAGGATCATGAGTAGGCTCAAAACTGTGCGCTTGCTAGACATCTCTGTCCTCCTCCTATACTCGGAATTCATCAAGGTTACAAAAGTAGTCAAAAGCGAACGCCAAGAGTCTGATAGCTCCATCACCTCCTTTCCAACTGCTTCAACCTACACCTGTATCCGACTGCGGGGGGATGGCGGCTCGATGGAGACTGTGTTTGGGCTACCGAGTCGAGCCTCCGCGGCTATGGTGCCAGGTCCAGGCTCCCTGAATCTGCCCGACCTGGCAAGCATGTCCTAGTATAACAAAGGGTCGCCAGTCTGTCAAGTCGTCAGCTTTCGCCCTGGCGTCGTTCCAGATCCGCCCTTAGCTCACCTGCATGCCTGTTAGAGTAACGCGCAAACCACCCCAGTGGTTCACCACGGCCCTCTGTTCGCTGCGGCATCCCGACCGACGGCCCCTGTTCGCCGAGGTCTCCCGACCGACGGCCCCTGTTCGCCGAGGTCTCCCGACCGACGGCCCCTGTTCGCCGAGGTCTCCCGACCGACGGCGATCCCCTTACGGAATCGCAGGCGAGCCCTTGGTTCTGTTCGCCGAGGTCTCCCGACCGAGGCGAGTCTGGGCTCGGTCAGGAGACCTTCGCCCAACGTCCTAGAGGTCGTAGGCGAGGTCCCGGCGAACCAGGTCCTGCTCCTCCTCACGCCTCTGAATCAGGTAGGCCGAGGCCTCCTTCAGCCAAAGCACCGCCGGCTTGCAGGCTCCATTATAATTGCTGGCCATGCTCAGATGGTAGGCCCCGCTCATCGGTACCACCATCAGTTCGCCGGCCTGGACCCGGGGCAGGGGCAGGTCCTCGATCAACACGTCCCCACTCTCGCAGTGCGGTCCCCCCAGCCAGGCCGGACCGTGGACCGGTCGTCGCGGTTGCCCAGCCGGTAGGGCCGAATAGCGCGTGCCATACAGGGCCGGCCGGGGATTGTCGGTCAGCCCGCCGTCCAGCAACAGCCAGCGCCGCTGGGCGGACCGCTTCACCAGGCCGACCCGGTAGACGGCCACCCCCGCCCGAGCGACCAGGCTGCGCCCCGGCTCCAACTGCAGCCGGGGCAGCGCCAGGCCGCGACTGTGGCAGCCCTCCGTCAGCCTCTCTGCCACAAACTTGACATAGTCCTTGATGGGTGGATGGGGCAGCTCGTCCTCGTGGTAGGCCACAGCCCAGCCGCCACCCGGGCAGACGACCTCGGGCGCCCACTGGCCCTCGGCCTTCAATCCTTCCATCAGCTCCAGCATCCCGTCCAGGGCCGGGCCGATGGGCGCCGGATCCCGGAACTGGGAGCCCTGGTGAAAGTGCAACCCGGTCAGGGGCAGGCTGTGTTGTCGGCACAGCCGGGTCGCCTCCCGCACCTCGGCCTGGTCCATCCCGAACTTGCTGTCCTCCTGCCCCGTCTGGCGGTAGGCGTGGGTGTCCACCGCCAGGCCCGGCCTGAGGCGCAGCCACACCTTCGGTAGCGGGGCCCTGGTCTCCTGCGCCGCGTCGATCACCCTCTCCAGTTCCACCAGGCTGTCCACCACCAAGGTTCCCGCCACCGCGAGCGCTGCGGCCAGGTCTGCCATCCCCTTGTTCACGCCGTGCAGCAAGATCCTCTCTCGCGGCGTCTTGGCCGCCACCGCTATGGCCATCTCGCCCCTGCTGGAGCAGTCCACCCACAGGTCCTGCTGGTGGACCCACCGGGCCGTGGCAATGCACAGCCAAGCCTTCCCGGCGTAGGTGAGCCCCCATTCTCCAGGATAGTAGGCGGCCAGCGCCTCACGGTAGGTCTCGACGGCCGCGTTCATGGTTGCCAGGTCGTAGACATAGAGGGGGGTGCCATACTGCTCGGCCAGCTCCCCCAGATCGTTGCCCGCGATCGTCAGCCGTTCCATCCCCCCTGTGGTTTCGATCTCTGTGCTGATGGGGAACAACCCCAAGCGCTTGTTTACGCTGTATTCGCTCACCGAAATCTCCTGTTCTTATGGAAAAACCAGTCAGAGATTGGCTAATCGTGCATAGCGAGGAATCATCCTGAGCGTTCGACTGAGCTCACGCCGAAGGCTTGTCGAAGGACGATTCCTCGCGGTTTCTGCCTGGGCCGCTCTGGCACAGCCTTATGCCCGGGCCAGCCCTACGAAGGCCCGAAAGGCGCGATAGGCTGTCGGTGCATCGTCGGTTTCGATCTCGACCTGTCTGCCGGCCACCCGCCGCGCTCCCGGCAGGATGGCAGCCCGGTCGGCCATGTCCGAGTGCGGCAGTTCGAGGGTCAGCCTGAGCGGGACCTCGAAGCGCAGAGGCTGGGCCGTCTCCCGGGCCCGCAGGCGTCCGACGGCTCGTTCCGCCGCCTCGCGGATCGCTCGCTGCGCCACCTCCGGGGGCAGGCACTCGGCCGCCATGCGGCCGGTGGCCTGCTTGACCACCGCCGTTTCGATGGGTCCCAGTAGCTCGACCGCCTCGGCGCACGCCGTCTGGTCACCCGAGATCATGATCACCGGCACCTGAAAGTGACCGCATACCGCCGCATTCCAGCCGATCTCGCCAATCGCCCGCCCGTTGAGCCACACGTTGGCCACCGATGAGCTGGACCAGGTGTGATCCAGGATGGCATCTTTCGATCCGTTTCGGGCGTGGTAGCCGACAAACATCGCGGCGCTCACCCCGCTGTCGACACCCTGGATCATCGCAAAGGGAGACGGGCTGCCGCTGTTTAGCCGTGCCCGGGGGTCCAGCTCCTCGATCAAGATGTTGCGCCCGCTCCCGTGCCCGTCGGCGACGATCACCTCCTCGGCCCCGGCGTCGCAGGCGCCGCGGATGGCGGCGTTCACGTCGCCCGTCATAAGTTTCCGAAAGCGGGCATATTCCGCGTGCTTGGAACTTGTCTGATCCCAGTGTACCACGCCCGAGATGCCTTCCATGTCGGCTGCAATCAAGATCTTCACGGTTTCCTCTCCTTACCCCTGCGTAGTAGCTTCCAAAGCTGCAAAGCCCATCCATTTCTTCCTTCAACTCCAGTATACAGGAATTCCGATCCTTGCACAAGCGGACGGCCGCCCCAACACCTCGAAGCAGCAGGATACCCCCGGCTGCTCGCGGCAGATCTGCCGCCAAGTATTCGAAACTTGGCGGTCTCTGGCGAGTTCATCCATGTCATAGGGCGCCACTCCATGTGAAGTGACATCCCGGCCTGTCACCGCGAGTATGCCATGGGTCTGCCCCTTCTCACTTTGCGACCAACACCGCTGGTTGACCCAGACCAACAATCGCCAGACCCGAACCTATTCCCACGTGCAGAGAGATCCGCTAACCCTGCCTATCCGCTGTTCTCACTTTGCGACCAACACCGCTGGTTGACCCAGACCAACAATCGCAGACCCGAACCTATTCCCATGTGCACAGAGATCCGCTAATCCTGCCCATCCGCTGTTCTCACTTTGCGACCAACACCGCTGGTTGACCCAGACCAACAATCGCCAGACCCGAACCTATTCCCATGTGCACAGAGATCCGCTAATCCTGCCTATCCGCTGTTCTCACTTTGCGACCAACACCGCTGGTTGACCCAG
>JASFHU010000372.1:0-5261 GCA_050123055.1 Anaerolineae bacterium | reverse complement strand
AACTCGCTGGGATGGAGTACGCACAACACGCTTACCAGGGTGCCATAGCTGTCAATTCGAGGACGCGGCGTTACCTCCATGATGCCAGCCAGATCGATCCGCGGGTGCCCGCCCTGTACGAGCACGCAGACTTGATCGTCTTGAGAAAGCAGGACTTTGAAGAAGGTTTTTACATCCCATTTGCGAAAGAACAGTTCTCTGAGCTCGTTCCGCCCACTCAAGAATTCCTGAATCACTTGGCCAGTCCGTCTCGCATGCGAGCTTACGACGCCGGTACGATCCAATTGTACCTGTCCACTAGTCACACCGGTACCGTTCAGTACACCGAGTGAAGCGGGGTTTCGCGCTCCTACTGGGCTCACATGGTGGATACTGCCAAGGGCAGAGGACGTATGAGAGTGGCTCTGTCTTTCTGACATTCGCGCGGAATGGGGAATCCGGACTCGGGCTCTGATCGAGCTGCTGATGAAAGAATGTCTGGCCATTATTGGGATGGAGAGTTGTGTGACAGAAAAGACCGGTTGGGGTGCCTATCTCGACAAACGGGGCTTTCGCCGCGTGCCGGAGAGTTTCTCTATGATCGCACAAACGCCGCCGGTATCAGGGCGGGAGAAGCTGTGCATATCCAGTGGATCTATTGGAGCGCCTCAAACACCTTCACGCCGACGATAAACACAAAGGCGAGCAGCAGCGGCACTATGGCGATATTCAAGACGCGGTTCAGGGCGATCGCAAAGCGACTCTCCGACGCCGAGCTCAGCTCCTTCTGCACCAGCAGCGTCAACAGCATCAGGATGCCGACGACCGCCAGCGCGCCGCCTGTGGCAAACGCAGCAACCGTGGTGACCGTTGTGGTGGTAACGGTGGAAATCATAGCACCTCTCTTCTTTGGGGAGTAGTATCGAGCCTCCGTGCCTAAGACGATTATAGCACAACGGACCGGGGCTGTCAAGGGTTCCCGAACGGTCACCAATAGGCCCTGGGGTCTAGGTCCAAGGCAGCGGCCCCTAGACGAGGCTCCAACAGAGGGAGCGAGGGCGCTTGGTAGCATAGTGACATGATAGCCCTTGCCCATTGGCATAGGTACACCGTGCCCCATGGGCCGCTCGCCGGGAGTGAGGTCTCTCAGTGGAGACCGCCGAACCGGGTGACTCGGCCCATCGCATACAAGCCGGCCGGGGTTCGGGGCCGCTCCGCAGCCGAGGTCGTCCCACGGGTCGGACGGCACTGGCCCATCGACCCTGGGGTCTAGGACGAGCGTACTTGAGGGTTCCCGAAATTGGTGTAGCATTCTGTCGAGATTTATGGTATAATCAATAGACCCCAGCAGGGGAGCTGCTAGATCTCCCCGGGTGCTTGTCAGCGGCACGATTGTGCCTGAATCCTTTTTTAGCTAACGATTCAAGGCTCTTTTCACTGCAAGCTCGCGCTCGAGAAGGTTCATATAGTGTCATCATTATGGTCTATGGAAAAACTTGAAGCAAGTAGCCAGGGGCGTCCCCGGCCCATTTGACGCATCACTTTGCGGACCAATCAACAACCAAGTCCGGCATGACTTTGAGAATAGGCACCATGCAGTCCGACGGATCTAGCCAACCAAATCGAGGCGTGGATGAACTGCTGCAGGCGGGCATCGCCGCGGCCCGGGCAGGCCAGGTGGGGTGGGCGCGCGACCTGCTGGCGCGCGCCGTCGAGTTGGACGAGGACAACGTAGCGGCCTGGTTGTGGCTGAGCAGGGTGGTCGACACGCCCGAAGAGAAGCAAGCGTGCCTGGATCGGGTGCACAGCCTGGATCCCGATCGCGAGCTGACCTGGCTGGACCTGGAGGCAGACGCCGGCGACCTGCCGGTAGACGATCCACCAACCGCAGACCCAGGCACCACGTCACTTGCAACGGCGCCGCCGGCGCCGCCCGGTACCATGGACTCGGAGGCGGCCGAGTCCAACCTTACCCTCAACCTCAACCTTAATCTCAACCCTGACCTTGACCTCGACCTAGAGGACACAGCCAGCCAGGAGCCGCTCGACGATCGCCACCTGGACGTGGACGAGCTGTTTGAGGCGGGGGCCGCTGCGGCTCGGGTGGGCCAGTCCGGGCGGGCGCGCGACCTGCTGAACCGGGTCCTCGACCGGGACGAGAAGCATCTGTCGGCCTGGCTGTGGCTGAGCTACGTAGCCGACAGTGCCGAAGAGAGAGCGCACTATGTGCAGGAGCTGCTCAGCGTCTCCTCGCCGGTGAGGGTTGGGCGCCAGCCTGCTGTGGTGGCAGCGCCGTCCGGTGCTGTTGAGGCCGTGATGCCTGCGCCCGGTTCGGACCTGGGGTGGCCCTCCACCCTGCCCTCCCTGGAGCTGGACGCTTCGGCCGCTATTCAGAGCCTGCGCACCTTCTACCGGGAGTGGGCCTCGGCCTGGGCGCTCACGGCGCTGGCCTACATGGCCGGTATCGCCATGGCCGAACTGATCACCACCTTTGTCGATCCACGCCTGGGCTTGGCGGCCCACGGCGTCCTGTTGCTGGTGCTATTCCTACACGCCGCCAGCGTCGACAGCAAAGTGGAGCGGGCCTTTCTGGTCAGTCTCTGTTTCGCGCCCCTGATCCGCATCCTCAGCCTCTCGCTGCCGCTGGCCCAGGTCCCGATCCTCTACTGGTACCTGATCACCAGCATTCCCCTCTTTGCGGCGTTGCTGGTGGCCGCGCCGGTACTGGGCTACTCCTGGCCCAAGCTGGGGCTGAACCTGCGCCGCTGGCCGCTGCAATTGGCCATCGGGCTGACCGGCTTGTTCTTCGGGGCCATAGAGTACTTTATCCTGAAACCCGACCCACTGGCTGCGTCGCTGCGCTGGAGCCACTTCTGGTGGCCGGCCCTGATCCTGCTGCTGTGCACCGGCTTGCTGGAGGAGATGATCTTTCGCGGCCTGCTTCAGCGCTCCGCCGGCGATGCGCTGCGGCGAATGGGAGTGGTGTACGTGGCGCTGCTGTTCGCGGTGTTGCACATTGGCTATCAATCGCTCGCCGACTTTTGCTTTGTGCTGCTGGTGGGCTTGTTCTTTGGCTGGGTAGTGCAGCGCACGCGCTCGCTGCTGGGGGTGACCCTGTCGCACGGCCTGACCAATATCACACTCTTTCTGATCATGCCTTTTCTGCCATTCTGATCGGGTTCCGGCGGTCGGTGCCGCCGGGATTGCGCGTTAACACACCAGGGCTGTGGGGAACCACGGCCTGTTTCCGTTGAGAGTCTACTGTTCCGTCAAGGACGATCTGACGAGTTCGTAGTGACGACTTCAGTCGTCTTTCCCAGGTGATACAACGTACCACAATACGTTTGAGGGAGCACTAGGCGTCCACCTCCCCATCCGCCCTGCGCAAATCCTGCACGATGAGCTGCAGCCGCTTGCGATGGTTCCATTCGTTGACGTCGAGCCTGTAGGCCACGTCGACGCGGCCCGGCAATTCGTCCAGGAGGTGGCCCTGCCGGAAATAGATGGCGTCCCAGGCCTGGCCCCGTCCATCGCGCAGGGTGAGCTTGAGGTGTTTGTCCTCGCTGCCGATGGCGCGCTTGTCACCAATGGCCACGTCGCGGCTGACGAGCACCGGCTGGGGGTTGTCCATGCCGCAGGGCTCGAGTTGGCTCAGCAGCTCGTGGGTGGCCCAGCTCACCTCCTCCAGCGCGATCTCGACGTCGATCTCCAGGCTGGGTCGCAGCTCGACGTCGGCCAATTCTTCGGCGGCGATGGCCTGCAGGCGCTGGCGGAGGGTGTCGAGGTTGGCGGTCTTCACGGTAAAGCCGGCCGCGGCAGCGTGGCCGCCGTAGCGGACCAGCAGGTCCTTGCACTTGTCCAGGGCTTCGGTAATGTGGAACTCAGGGATGGAGCGGCAGGAGGCGTGGCTCTCCTCGGGACCCAGCTCGACCACGACGCTGGGGCGGTAGTAGGCCTCGGTCAGGCGGCTGGCTGCCAGCCCCACGATGCCCGGCTCAAAATCCTCGCTAGCAGCCAGGAAGAGGCGGGCCTCGGGATCGTCGGCCAGCACCAGGGCCTCGGCTTTGGCGACGGTGCGCTGGGTGAGGTCCTGGCGCCGCTGGTTGAGCTGGCCCAGCTTGCCGGCCAGATCCTTGGTCTCCAGGGGCTCGCGGCTGGTGAGCAGTTGGTAGGCCAGCATGGCGTTGGCGATGCGTCCGGCGGCGTTGATGCGCGGTCCCAGCCGGAAACCGATGGCCGTGGCGTCCACGTCGCCCCGGCGTAGCCCGGCGTCGGCCATCAGAGCCTCGACGCCGGGTCGGCGGGGCTCGTTCAACGTCTCCAGTCCGCGCTTCACCAGCCAGCGGTTCTCGCCTATTAGCGGCGCCAGGTCGGCCACAGTGCCCAGAGCAACCAGGTCCAGCAGGTCCTCCTCGGCCAGCGGGGCCGACTGCCGGCCCATCTTTTGCTGTACCCGCAGCAGAGCGTCGGCCAGCTTGAAGGCGATGCCCACACCGGCCAGTTTCTTAAAGGGGTAGGGGCAACCAGCCTGCCTGGGGTTGATGACGGCCAGGGCCGGTGGTAGATCCTTACCGGGGGTATGGTGATCAGTGACGATCAGGTCCATGCCCTTGCTGGCCTCCCGTACCTCGTCGAGGGACCGGATGCCACAGTCCACGGTGACGACCAGGCGCACGCCACGGCGGTAGAGGGTGCGCAGGGCCTCCAGGTTCAGGCCGTAGCCCTCGTCCACGCGATGGGGAATGTAGGGTTGGATCCGGGCGCCCAGGGCGGACAGCGTCTGGACGAGGAGGGCGGTGGCAGTCACCCCGTCGGTATCAAAGTCGCCATAGATGGCGATCTGCTCGCCCCCGCGCACGGCGTCGCGCAGGCGGGCCACGGCGGCATCCATACCTTTCAGTTGGAAGGGGTTGTAGCCGGCGGCGCCCCCGGCGAGGAATTCGTGCGCGGCACCAGGGTCGCGGATCTTGCGGTTGTGAAGCAGTTGGATGACGAGGGGGGGCAGGTCCTGGAATCGAGCCAGGTGTTGCTGGCCGACGGGTGGCGCGATCTTCCATCGCTTGGACTGTATGGACAAGGGCGGTTTCTCCTACGTCTCTTTGCCGCGCAGGGATGACCAAAGCGTTCCAATTGTAGCAGCCTCGTACAAAACTGTCAAGCCATGCCGCCGGGCCCAGGCCCTGGCGTGTATCCAAAACTGGTTGCTTTTGCCACGTACTGTGTTCCAGTGTACAATGTCGGCAGCCTTGGAGTCTAGCTCCTTCGATCGGCAACATGCAGGA
>JASFHU010000371.1:0-5265 GCA_050123055.1 Anaerolineae bacterium | reverse complement strand
TGCCCAGGGACATCACCTCATCCTGCAGTCGGTACAGTTCTTGGTCAAAGGCTTGACGTGTCATGCTTATCTCCTAGGGGGATATGGATGATGCTTCTGCCAGGTGAGCCAGGATCTCGGGCGCTGGCTGGGTCGCAATAAAGGACCCCTCGACGATGAATACGACCCATTCACAGATGCCAGCCACCCGCTCGGCGGTACGCCGCAGGTTGTACGCCGACCTCGACAAAAAGATCGCCTGGTTGGCGATACGCGGCTTGCGGTTCATCACCCCCAGCAGATCACCGCGCACCTGTTGATACAGGGTTTCGACCTTCCGAGTCTCGCCGGCGACTGTCCGTGCAGCGCCAGCGTCACGATGGGCAAAGGCATCCAGGGCGCTGTCGAGCAGTGACTGCACCTCATTGGCCAGGCGACGAAGGCTGGCCAATGGTTTGCGCAACTGGTGGTCGGCCGTCAGGTAGTTGGCCCGGGCCACGCGCCGGCCGTGATCGCTCATGCGCTCCAGCTCGGCAGCGATCTCTACCATGGCCACCAGGGATCGCAGGTCGCCATCCACTGGGCGCCGGCTGCCGATCAGGCTCAGGCAGCCCATCTCGATGGCCAGCCGTTTTCTGTGCACCTGTCGTCCCTCGTCCTTCAGTCGCTCCAGAGCATCCAGGTCGTTGACATGCAAGAGATTCCCGGCCTCGAGCAGGATGCCCTCGACCAGGTCGCCCAGGGCCAGCACTTCTTCTTCGAGTTGTTGCAGTTTCTCTGCCACGCTTGATCCCGGCATAGTCTCACTCGATACCAGCCCTCCCCTTTCCCGCCCCCTTTCTCCCTCTGTAGAGCGAGGGAGAAAGGGTTTGGGAGAAAGAAGGAGGAGGAAAAGAACACTATCCCTGATTGCCGTATGCCAGGAGATCCAACACTTTCCGGCGGATCTCATCACGCACCCGGCGAAAAACGGCCAGCCGTTCCTCTTCGCTGCCGGCGGCCCGGGCCGGATCCTCAAAGCCGATGTGGGTCTTGACTCCGTGGCCCAGCCAGACGGGGCAATTCTCGGCGGCGTCGTCGCATACGGTTACTACCATGTCGAACTTGTTTTCGCGGAACTTGTCGGTGGACTTGGAACGATGGCCAGACAGGTCGATGTCCAGCTCCGACATGACCCGCACAGCCTGCGGATGTACGTAGCCCGCCGGATCGGTCCCTGCCGAGTATGCCGTCCACTCGTCGCCCATGTAGTAGTTGACCAACCCCTCCGCCATCTGGCTGCGGCAGGAGTTGCCGGTACAGAGAAACAGAACTTGCTTCTTCATCCTACCTCACTCGTCGAGAAGGCCGGTACTGGACCCAGACCGCGACCCAAGCCCCAATATCCAATACCCAATCTCTATTACCCAAAGCGGCCGGTGATATAATCCTCAGTGCGCTGGTCTTTGGGATTGGTGAACAGCTCGTTGGTCGGCCCGTGCTCGACCAGGTAGCCTGCGCGGTCATCGTCCATCATAAAAAAGGCCGTATGATCCGAAACACGAGCCGCTTGCTGCATATTGTGCGTCACCACAATGATGGTATAGTTCTCGGCCAGTTGGCGCATCAGGTCCTCGATCTTGAGCGTAGCGACTGGGTCCAGCGCCGAGGCCGGCTCGTCCATGAGAATGATCTCGGGACGGACGGCGATGGTGCGGGCGATGCACAAGCGCTGCTGTTGGCCGCCAGAGAGGGAATAGCCGCTTTGGTCTAGCTTGTCTTTCACCTCGTCCCACAGGGCGGCCTGTCGCAAGGAGCGTTCGACCAACTCGTCCATGTTCTTCCGATAGCCGTTGATGCGCGCTCCCCAGGCCACGTTTTCGTAAATGGTCTTGGGGAAGGGATTCGGCTTCTGGAAGACCATACCGATGTGCCTCCGTACCTGGACAGAATCTATGTCATCGGCATAGATGTTGTGCCCCTGGAACAGCACCTCGCCCTCGGCCCACGCTGTCGGCACCAATTCGTTCATCCGATTAAAGGCGCGCAACATAGTGCTCTTCCCACAACCGGATGGACCGATGATGGCCGTGATCTTGCGGGGCTCAATCTTTAGATCTACATCTTTGACAGCACGGAAATCGCCATAGTACACGCTCAGGTCCCGCGCCTCGATGGCGTATCTTCCGTTTTGGGGTTGGTTGCTCATATCGGTCATCCATATCTCCTCTTGCTAAAGCGATTGCGCAGGAGCACCGCCGTCGCATTCAGCGTCAGCAGCAGTATCAGCAGCACGATGATGGCCGCCGCCGCGATGTTGCGGAATTCGTCCTGGGGACGCGCCGTCCACTGGTAAATCTGGATGGGCAGCGTGGTGAACTTGGAAAACGGGCTGGTGGGATCGACCGTGATAAAGGTCGAAGCGCCCACCACCACCAGGGGGGCTGTCTCGCCGATGGCCCGCGAGACGGCCAGTATTGTGCCGGTCAAGATGCCTGGCATGGCGTTGGGCAGGACGTGGGCCCAGATGGTCTGCCACTTGGTGGCCCCCAAACCCATGCCTGCCTGCCGCAAGGAATTGGGCACGGCCTTGATCGCCTCCTGGGCGTTGATGATGATCAAGGGCAGGATCAGCAATCCCAGGGTCAAGCCGGCCGAGACGATGGTCCGCCCGTTGGCGGTGGTGGGGTCGACCAGGCCGAACATCTTGCCGCTGGTCAGCGCCTCCAACATGCGCACAAAGACAGCCAGGCCCAGCATGCCATAGATGATCGACGGTACCCCGGCCAGGTTGTTGATATTGGTCTGGATGAGGCGGTTGATCCTGTTTTCCACAGCGTACTCTTCCAGGTAAATGGCCGCGCCCACGCCCAGCGGAAAGGCAAACAGGACCGTAATCAGAATGGTCCACAGAGAACCCAGGATCGCCGTGCGCACGCCTGCACGCTCAGGATTGGCCGACTGCGGACTGCCAATGAACTTGGGGTTGAGCCAGGACACGAAACGGACCTCGGCGTCGGGATATTTGGCGGCTGCCTCGGCCAGGACCTCAGAACGGTTGAACACCGACTCGAACAGCGGCCAGGTCTGCACCACCTCCGGCTCCACGACCCGTTCCACCACCAGGCCATAGACCTCCTCCTGGCTGCGCTCCTGCCAGGAAACCTCGCTTTCGAAACGGCGAAAGAGCCCCTTGGAGACGTTGGCCTCCAGAATGGCCACCAGTGTCTCCTTGGGCAGATCCGCCAGGTCCTGTTCCAGAACCGTCTCGGTGAAAAAGTCCAGCGTGCCGCTGTCGGCGCCCGGGATAAACCGCTCGATCGGCTCGTCGGGCCAATTGGGATCCACGTCAGACCACCTATTCGCGGTCGTAAAGATCTGCCGCAACTGCTCCGTCGTGACCTCGGTCAGAAAATCGTTCTCCTGGCTGGCGACCACGGCCAGGGCGTCGGTCCCGACGCGAAACTCGACCGGCTGGCGCTTGATCTTTTTGCAGAGGTCAACCTCTGTGCGTTTGATCGGCCGGCTGGCATTGGCAATGTCGGTGTCACCCTCGACGCAAAAGCGCCGGATACCAGCCGTGCTACCGATGCTCTCCGACTCCACAGTGCCCGGGTAACCCTCGGCCTGGAAAAGTACTGCCATCCAGACCGACAGCGGGTATACGGTCGAACTGCCTGCCGCGCTGATCTCCCCGCCGACACTCTGCGGGCTGATAACAGGCCAACTAACGGTTTCGGCATCGGCCGTCTCTATGCCCATGGCGTTCATCCAGGTGAGCATAGACGCGTTCAGCGCCTCCTCACCCAGGGGAAAGTAGCCCACATCTCCGATCTCTTGATTCACCCGATCCAGGTAAAAGTTGAGGAACGCTGCGACCTCGGGCTTTTCCTGCATGATCTCGGCAGTTGAATAGAGGAACAGCGGGCGCGCCAGCCCATACTCGGCCGAGTCCACCGCATCGGCCGTGGGCGGCACCCCGTCGACAATCAGGGCGCGCAACTCATCAGCACGATCCTGGTAGTAGGCGTAACCAAAGTAGCCGATGGCATTGGGGCTGGCAGCAACCCCATCGGCCAGTACATTGTCATCTTCGCTCGATTCCGTATTGGGCGCGGTGAGCATCAGTTGCTCTTGCACGCCCATGACCAGGTCTTCAGGCTCAATACTGTTCTGGCTGGCCACGTACCCGAACGCCCCATCGATGATATTGAGCAACAGCGCCGTCAATACGATAATGCCGATGACGGTCGAAGCCTGGAGGACAAGCTGCCAGGCCTTGGCCCTGCGGTGGCGTCCGGGAAGATTGTCGTGGAAATCGGGGTCTTTTGTCTGGAATATCGATTCCTGCCGGGTGGCCATTAGTCATACACCTCCCGGAACCTGCGCACGACCCGCTGGCTGATGACGTTGAGCATAAGTGTAATCACGAACAGCACCAGGCCTATGGCAAAGATGCTGTTGTAGTCGATCGAATCGTAGCTGATGTCGCCGCCGCTGATGCGGACGATGTGTCCGGTCATGGTCTCCGCCGATTCGAAGGGGTTGAGGGTAAAGTTGGGGCCTGCGCCGGCCGCGATGGCAACGATCATCGTTTCGCCGATGGCCCGTGAAATGGACACGATAAAGGCTGCCGTGATGCCCGACAAGGCGGCCGGCACGACCACCTTGGTGGCCGTTTCCCACTTGGTGGCCCCCATGCCATAGGCCGCCTCTCGCAGTGAGCGGGGCACAGCGCTGAGGGCATCCTCGCTCATGGAACTCACCAACGGAAGGATCAGAATACCGATGACGATGCCGGCTGAAGCGGTGTTGTAGATCTGGACGGTCTCCATGCCAAAGATCTTGCGCAGCAGCACCGTCATGAACGTCAGGGCGAAATAGCCATAGACCACTGTCGGGATGCCGGACAGGATCTCCAATATCGGCTTGAGGATGCTGCGGGCGCGTGGCGAGGCGTACTCACTGAGGTAGATGGCTGCACAGAGGCCCAGGGGCAGAGCCACGATCATGGCGATGATGCTGGTCATGAGGGTCGCCGTGACCAGGGGCCAGATCCCAAACTGACCGATCTGGGGATTCCACTTGGTCCCGGTAAAGAATTCGACCAGCGACACCCTCTGTGAGAGAAAGATGTCAGTACCAGCTTTGTGGGTGACGGCTTCAGTGCCACTCAAGCCGCGTTCGACGGTGATTACGTTTCCGTCGATATCGATAATCTCCATCACTTCTTCGCTGAGGCGGATCCTATCTCCGACGGACAGCCTCTTTCCAGTTTCAGGAATAGCAACGGAAGTCGTCACGGCG
>JASFHU010000370.1:0-5301 GCA_050123055.1 Anaerolineae bacterium | reverse complement strand
TCAGGTTGATCACGGCTGGCAGGCCGAGGTCACCGGGCGTATGCGATTGGCCCTCGCAATTCGCCGGCCACTCGGGGCTGGGGTCGAGCCGTGGTTTGAACTCTGCAGGCTCGGGCGGGCGCTCCAGCGGGTCCAGGACTTTGGGTTGCCAGAAGCCCAGGACCTCGTAGCTGGTGGGGCTGTGGGCCAGGACCACATACTCGTAACTTTGGTAGGGCATCAGGGTCGACGTGTCGCTGATGATCCAGGGGGCGTGGATGTTCAGCGGTGCCTGATGGACCCGCTGAACCGTCGAGACCTGCAGCCACTTGCCGTCGCGGATGCGCCGGAAGATCGAGACCAGGGGCCTCGGGTCGCAGGCCTCGGGATCGCACCAACCGGTGAGGTCGATGCGTGCCACCGGCGAGGGCACCGTCTCGGTGACCCATTCGATCCCAAAGATCGGTCCCAGATCCTTCATCTCGCGGTTGGTGTTCAAAAAGTTGTTGTTTTCCTGGATCCAGACCGTCGTGCCATCGCCCGTACCGTTCTCGTTCTGACTCATCAGGGTGACAGAGATCAGGGTGCCGGAGGCAAAGTCAAGTCCAAAGCTGTCATCCCTGGTCTCCCAGGTCGTTGTCTCCGGCCCCTGGATGCCGCCCTGCATGACCAGCAGCTTGGTAACGGTGCTGTTGTCGGTCCAGGTGATCGAGGCGTCACACACGTCACCATCACAGCCGGCGGCTACGGTCACGTCGGTCGGCGGGGGCGGCACCGTGCCCGGGTTCGGGTGGGTACAGTAATCTTGGGACTCGCTCACGTTCCCATGCCCGTCCCAGGCCTCCAGTCGGTAGTACATATCCCGCGGGTAGGGGGGCAGATAGTCGTCGCTGATCTCCACGTTCCCGTTGGTCACCACCACCTTGTCGATCAGTTGCCAGGGTCCATCGGGTGCAAAGGCGCGGTAGACGGCAACGATCGATACCCGCGGATCCAGCCCGGTCAGGCGCAAGGGCATCCGGTTCGCCGCGCAGTCCTGGTCGTCGTAGGGAATGGGGGGAAAGGGCGGCGGCGTCCGCGGATAGAGCGCACCCATCACCGGGGCACTGAACGGCGACCAGTTTCCGGCATCGTCGCGTACCTGCACCCGGTACCAGTGGGGGATCCCCTCGGGCGGCGAATCGGTGATCGAGAGGGCCAGGGTGCTCGTCACCGGGATCTGGATAAAGGGATCGAGGCTGCCCGTGGGTGTGACCGGCTCCCATTCCTCCAGGGGCAGGGACATGGTCGGGCTGCGGGTGACATACATGCGCAGGGGCAGGCTGATCTCGTTGGTATCGCTGTAGACCCAGCTTAGTTCGATGGGTCCGCCGTCCGGTTCATAGACCTCCACGTTCTTGACCATCGATGGCGAGTAGAGGTCGCGCCCGTAGGCCATGGCCGGGTCGGAGCATGTCTCGTTTCCCAATAGGTCCACCGCGCAGACCCGGTACGACCAGCCCGCATAGGCGCTGGATAGGTTCGCGAATTTCTCCTTGAGGTTCTCTTTGAAAAAGTAGGGCTCTTCGATGGCCGACGAGGGCCGGGGATCCACGGCGCTCGGCCTGATCTGCATGATGCAGTACTGAGACCCCGGCACGACGCAGTTGTCCTTGATCGGGTTCACCAGCGTCCATCTGCCCAGCAACGGCGGTTTGCGGTAGACGTGGTAGCCGGCGATGTTGGTGCCCCTGTAATCATCCAGAACCTCGCCATCGAATCGGGGCTCTCCCTCGGGCACGTCCCAGATCAGGTAGACCTTGCCATCCCAGGACCGGTACTGCTGGGTGTCGTCCCAGTGATACCGTTCCTCGGCATCCTCGGGTCGGGCGCTGCCGGGTTGACCCAACTGTTCCGGCCCCGGCCATACCTCGCTCAGCCCGGTGGGTTCGGCAGGCGTAGCACCGCCGCGGATCCGGATCGGCGCATAGAGGGGGTCACTGCCGGTTCCCTTGGCGACATAGTATTCCAGATCGACGTCCGGCGGGGCCGGTTTGTCTTCGTAGGCCAGGCCCAGGACGATGCCAACCTGGTAGTACTGCTCCGCGAAAGGGCGGACATGGGGCTCGCCGGACATCAGGACCTCGTACAATTCCTCCATCGTCAGCGGCCGCCTCGCCCCCTCGCCCGCCAGGTCCCAGGCCAACTGTTCAGCCAGCTCCCGGCCGAGGATGCTCACCATCTCGTCGGCATCGGCCGCGGGTCTGGTTTCTCCCAGGGCTCGCCACTCAGTTTCTCCGACCTCGCGGCGGAAGACCGTGTAGCCTATCAGGATGGAGGGCGCTCTGGCCGTGCTTGCCGCCAGGGTTGCAGACTGGCTGCCGGCATGGTGGTAGGTGGTGGAGCCAAGGGTGGCCTGGCTGCCGGCGACCAAACTACGGTCGCTGGCGGATGCCGTCTGGCTCTGCGTGTTGCGCAGGACAAGGGGCAAGTAGATCGTGTGGCTGGCGCGTGGTCCCTCCCGCCAACTGAGCAGAATGATACGCCCCTCGGCCCCCTCACTCTGGGCCCACTGTACGGCCGAGGAATCAAGCGGGGGTGGCGGGTCGGCCAGGAGATCGGCCGCGGCAACTTGCCTCAGGCCGGCTGGGGGGATGGCGCCTAGCACGAGGGCGAGGACGATCGAACCAAGCAACACGAGCCTTACGATCTGGAACCGATGCTTCATTGAGAGCCTCCTTGATCTGCGATGACAGTCTTCCACCACGGTACCTGCGTTCGGGCCACCAGCGCGAACCCTCAGGCCCGGGCGCACTTTGCAACGCAGCGAGCTGCATTGCAAAGCGCGATGGCGGCTTGGCGGGTTCTGGCTGGCGTACAGCTCTATTCAGTTGTCCCTCATCGTGCAAGCCCGGCCCGGCCTGCGCGATGAGGCTGTTCGTGCTTTGCGGTGGAGATGGGACCCCGGTTACAGGCTAAGCCTAGCCCTTGGCCAGGACGCAAAGCACTCTAGTTCCCCCTTCTCAGGCATGGCTTGGTCGCTCACCGGACGACCCCCGCCCGAGTGGGCGTCGATGGGGTGATCGCATGCCGGCCAGACGCTCGCGCCGTTGGGGAGGGGGGTACAAGCGCAGTACCGCCAAACCGCCAAGGAGCCTTGGGTGCGCTGTGGGGGTGAGGCAATAGGCTCGCCATCCAGCGCTATCGTCGACTCGCCGGGCGGGCGAAGGCGGATAGCCGTGCTGGATGCCGGCTCGTGGTGAGGGCCTGTGTTCAATGTGGCGGCCTGGATCATCAAGCGCACGCCTCTCTACAGAGTTCGGCCCAACGAGCATGGGGCAAATGGCATGACTGCGACGAGGATTATACCCGAACTCGGCGGAGCGGTCAACCCTGGCCCGCCAGCCTTGTGCGGCTGCTGCAGTGTCGAGGAGGGAGCATCCCCTGTGCGACCAGTCGTTCGCATGTGAGCATGCTAGTTCCACCCTTTGGCTACTACAAGATCGTCATCGCGAGCGGAGCGAAGCGATCCCCACCTATGCCCAGACCGCAGCCTCAGGCCAGAATGCCCGCGATCTCGTCAGCCCGGGCCGAGATGGCGCCGGCGACCTCGTCCCTCAGCGCTGCGCCTGTGTCCCAAGCGCCGACCATCGCGCCCTCCGCCTCGGCCAGCGCCCCGTAGATCAGGCGCAAGAGGCGCTTCGCCTCATTTGGAGGCTGGCCGATCTTGACCAGGGTCTTGTCCACCTGGACAGTATGCTGGCGCAGGTGCGAGTCGAAGCGATGCAGGCGGAAGCGCAGGCTCAGCTCGGCGCCTTCCCAGTACATGGAGGGCAGGGCCAGCTCCTCGTCACCGATGCTGGCGAACTCGTACAGCACCCGTTGGTGCAGGGCGGCGTGATAAGCGCGCAGGCTGTCCAGCGATTCCTCCATCAGGGCGTGGAACGACTCCTCAGTCTCGCCGACCAGGTCGTCCCATGCCTCGTCAGGGATCTCGGCCGGACGGCCATCGCCGCTGCGGTGCCGTTCCAACGCGTACTTGACCACACCGTAGAAACCCAACTCGGCGCTGGTGATGTGGGCCACGACCTGGCGCACCGGCCACTCACCTTCGGCGGGTGCCTGGGTGGCCTGTGCGGCCCCGATTAGAGCGGGCTCGCTTTCATCGGGGCCGTTGCTCAGCAGCGCAGCCTCCAGGTCGCGATAGGCCGAGTGATA
This sequence comes from Anaerolineae bacterium, assembly GCA_050123055.1. Classification (GTDB taxonomy): domain Bacteria; phylum Chloroflexota; class Anaerolineae; order JAAYZQ01; family JAAYZQ01; genus JASFHU01. The sequence continues at coordinate 1,125 of JASFHU010000370.1, read as the reverse complement.
CTGGGCCAGGATGCGCTGGGCCGATGAAACCGCCGGGCCGCCCGTCGATCGCTCTGCCGCCATACGGGCAGCCAGATCGCGCAGATCCTCGTAGGTTCGAAAGAAGGCAAAGCGCACGCCCTCCGAATCGTAGGCGCCCCAGGCCCATTCCCGGTCCAACTCTGGATCGGCCACGCCCTGGGTAACCGCGGCGAATTGCCCAACAGCACGGTACAAGGACGTCTCTAGCATTTCATACCTCCCTTATGACCTTTTCTGATCCTGCTTCCGGCTGGCACAACTACTGTCAAATCCATCCGTGGTTTCTCGCTCAAAAGGGATCGCCAGATCCCCATCGAGAAGACATGTTCTCGCCTAGAATACCAGGGATCTGGCGATCCCTGGCGAGCGATAATTACCCAGGGCTTTGCGCCTCCGTGTACTGGCCCCGGTCCCACCACGAGCGGGCCGCTTGAAGGAAGGCGACGCCATGCTCGATGACCGCTAGCGCGGCCTCCAACGAGTCCTCGGCCGGATAGTAGACCCATACGGCCTGGTAGAATTCTTCGATCTCGTTCCGCACCGCCGTGCTCCGGGGCAGGCGGCGGATCGCCTGCTCTTTGGGCAGGTGCCAGAGGTCGATGGGCGACCCATCCCGCGCTTGCAGCGTCAAAACCTGGTAGAGTACCGGCCAGACTTTGGTGCACAGCAGGCGGAGCCCCCGTTCCAGCCGGACCCCACCGGGACCCAGCAGCTTGCCCATCAAAAAGTCGGGGGCCGGATCCAGCTCCGCCAGCGCCTGCCTGGCCGACCGGCGCAGATCATCATCCGTCGCTTCGGCCACCGGCAGCTCGCCAGCCAGCAGGTGGTAGGCGCCGGGAATGGGTCTTACCCAGTCCTGCGGCGGTTGGCGGGTGTGAGGATAGCATTGGACGTAGCGAAAGGGCGCCAGGTCGATCCCCTCCAAGTCCCGCCGGATGGCAAAGCCCAGTTCCAGGGGGAGCTGCCCCTGCCAGCTAAAGGCCGGGTCCTCCAGGTAGAGCTGAAAGTCGATGTCGCTGCAGCCGGGAATGATACCGCCCTTGACCGCGGAGCCGTGAACGACGAGCCCGATGAACCAGGGCGCGGTGCGCTTCAGATAGACCT
>JASFHU010000369.1:0-5303 GCA_050123055.1 Anaerolineae bacterium | reverse complement strand
GGAGGGTAAACTCTACGCCGAGTTGGACCGCGTGCTTGCCGGCCGCAGCCCCAGCCTGGACGATCTGCCCAATCTGAACTATACTCGCATGGTCCTGGACGAGGCACTGCGTCTTGATTCCCCTGTGTCCATGGTCGCCCGCGATGCCGTCGACGATGATCTCGTGGATGGCTATCCGGTGGCTGCCGGTGCCACCGTAACCATCCTGCCCTACATCACCCACCGCCACCCCGACTACTGGGAGAAACCCGGGGAGTTCTATCCCGAGCACTTTACCCCGGAGCGCGTCGAGAGCCGTCCGCGCTATGCCTACTATCCCTTTGGCGCGGGCCCGCGCATCTGCCTGGGCAAGCACTTTGCCCTCCTCGAAGCCACCATCGCCCTGGCTCACGTTGCCAGTCGCTACCGCCTGCGCCTGGTCGAAGGGCACCAGATCGAGCCTACCTGGTCGGGCACGCTGCGCCCCGATCGAGACGTCATGATGACCCTGCATCCCCGATAGGCGCCACGATCCGCTACCTCTGCCCCAACCAATCCCCAATCTCCTCTGAAGTCCCTTGGCGCCCCGCCAGCCTTGTGGTATAATCGGTCCACCACAGTGATGCAGTACCAGAGGGAGGAGAAAGATGAAAGAGCAAAGCAGCCGTCGCGTCGCCGTCGTCACCGATAGCACCTCCGACATCCCCCCCGAGCTGGTCGAGCAGTACGGCATCCACGTCGTCCCCCAGGTCCTGATCATGGGCGATCAGACCTGGCGCGACCAGGTCGACATCGACTCGCCCACCTTTTACCGGCTGCTGCGTACGTCGTCCCACTTTCCCTCCACATCCCAACCCAGTGTGCCCGACTTTGAGCAGACATTTGCCGAATTGGCCCAGGAGGCCGATGGCATCGCCGCCATCCTGGTCTCCGACGAGCTCAGCGGCACCCTCAACTCGGCCCGCATGGCCGCCGAGAATTTGCCCGGTCTGTCCCTCGAGATCGTAGACACCCGCTCCGTCTCCATCCAGTTGGGCTTTATCGCCCTCGCCGCCGCCCGTGCTGCCGCTGCAGGCGCCGACCTGCAGACCGTAGCCGATACGGCTCGGGCCCTCATCGGCCAGGTGCAGGTCTACTTTGTCGTCGATACGCTGGAATATCTGCACCGGGGTGGCCGCATCGGCGCCGCCTCGAGGCTCGTCGGCACCGCCCTCAACCTCAAGCCAATATTGCAGGTCAAGGACGGCATCGTCCAGCCCCTGACCAAGGTCCGCACCCGGCGCAAGGCCCTCGCCACTTTGCTCCAATTGATCGACGACCAGTTGGCCGGTGCCGAGGGCATCCATATGGCCGTGCTCCACGTCGACGCCCTCGCCGAAGCCGACCATCTCGCCGAACAGCTCGAGGCTCGCTACCATCCCCTGACTATGCTCCGCTCCGAGTGTGGGCCGGTGGTCGGCACCCACGTGGGACCAGGGACGGTTGGCGTTGCCTTTTACGTCGAGTGACCACCGCACCAAACCTGTGAACGAGACCCTCAATGAGGAGTATGACCCAGCAAACAGGGAAGGCCATCGAGATCAGAGAGGCGCAGCGGGACGATTTCCCTGCCCTTGCCGGGCTGATCGCCCGGCAGAACGAGAGGCCCGAATCGCAGTGTATCCACAGCGGCGAGGGGTATGAAAGCATCCTCCAGACCATGATCAAGTGGGACGAGGCCGGTGAGTTCTGCTTTGTTATGGCCCTTCGGGGAGACCATCTGGTCGGTGCGGCCGGCTGCGAATTTGACGAGGGCCTGGGCCGGGGGTGGCTCTGGGGACCCTTTGCCCTCACCGCCAATTGGGAGGAGCTGGCGAACGCCCTCCTGGACGAACTCCTGACCCTCCTGCCTCCGGCCGTCCGCCGCCTCGATTTCTTTCTCAACGAGGCCAACCAGCGGGCCTACGACCTCTACCTGAGCCGTGGCTTTGGCACGCCCACGGTCTCCCACGTTTATGTGGCCCCGCGCCCGCCGCAACTCTACCCCCTCCCAGACGCGTCCTGCATCCAACTGGAACCACGGCTCGCGGGAGCCTTTGCCGACCTACATGATGCCATCTTTCCCAATACCTACTATACCGGGCGGCAGATCGTGGACCAACTGGACGGCGAACACTGCGTCTTTGCCTGCGTCTCGGGCGACCTTTCCGCCCCAGGCGACGACTCGGCCCATGGCGACGACTTTGCCCCGGGCGACGAGGTCTGGGGCTACGTCTATGCCATCATCGACGAAAGCTCGGAGGGCTATATCGAGTACCTGGGCGTCCGCTCCGATCGGCGCCGACAGGGGCTGGGCAAGGGCCTGTTGCTCACTGCCCTCGATTGGCTATTCCGCGTCAAGAATGTCTCCGAGGTCGGGTTGACCGTCTCTGATGACCAGGCGAATGCCCGTTCTCTGTACGAGCAGGTGGGCTTTGGCATCAAATACACGGGCCTGTCGGCCCGGAAGGACGTGTAGACCGAGCCAGTAGATTCTATACCAAGGGAGGAGTTCATCATGTTCGAATGGTTCGCCAATCTGAATCCCATTATCCAGGCCCTTTTGGCCACCTGTTTCACCTGGGGCTTGACGGCCCTGGGAGCCTCGGCCGTCTTTTTCTTCAAGACTGTGAATCGCAAGGTCCTCGACGGCATGCTGGGCTTTGCCGCGGGCGTCATGATCGCCGCCAGTTTCTGGTCCCTGCTGGCCCCGGCCATCGCCATGACCGAGGAGGCAGGCGGCACCCCCTGGGTCCCGGCCCTGGTTGGCTTTTTGCTGGGCGGCGCCTTTCTCTGGGGCGTGGACAAGATACTGCCCCACCTCCACCTCGGCTACCCGACCGAAGAAGCCGAGGGGATCAAGACGAGCTGGCAGCGCAGCGTCCTGCTGGTGCTGGCCATCACTCTGCACAACTTTCCCGAGGGGCTGGCCGTGGGCGTGGCCTTTGGCGCCGTCGCTGCCGGCCTGCCCATGGCCTCCCTGGGCGGCGCCATGGCCCTGGCCCTGGGGATCGGCCTCCAGAACTTTCCCGAGGGCATGGCTGTCTCGGTCCCACTCCGCCGCGAGGGCATGTCGCGCCTGAAGAGCTTCTGGTACGGGCAACTGTCCGGTGCGGTAGAGCCCATCGCCGGCGTGCTGGGCGCGGCCGCCGTCCTGCTCATGCGGCCCATCCTGCCTTATGCCCTGGCCTTTGCCGCCGGAGCCATGATCTATGTCGTCGTCGAAGAGCTGATCCCCGAATCCCAATTGGAGAGCAGCACCGACGTGGCCACCATCGGCGCCATGCTCGGCTTTGCCGTCATGATGACCCTCGACGTGGCCCTGGGATAGCGCGCTGTGCCGGCTGCACTGTAGCGTGGCTTGCATAAAACGCACCCAGTTCGTGGTACGATCCCTCCACAAGGGGACCCGCACCAGCCGGGCTAGCCCACAAGTCTGAAATCGTGGAGGATGCATGGCCAAAAAGATCGTCAAGAGCGAAGAGGAGTGGAGGGAGCAGCTCACCCCGGAGCAGTATCGGGTGACGCGCCAAAAAGGGACCGAGCGACCTTTCGCTGGCGAGTACTATTATTTCAAGGGACAGGGCAAATATCAATGTGTTTGCTGTGGAACCGATCTGTTCGATTCGGACACCAAGTATGAATCGGGATCCGGCTGGCCCAGTTTTTGGGCTCCGGTATCAGAAGAAAACGTCGAGACCGAGCGGGATACCAGCCACGGCATGGTTCGGACCGAGGTCATGTGCAGCAACTGCAACGCCCACCTGGGGCACGTCTTTGAGGATGGACCCCGACCGACCGGCCTCCGCTACTGTGTCAACTCTGCCTCCCTCCAGTTCGTGGAGGAGGAAGAGGCGGAATCGGGCGCCTAGAGGAGCGACTCAATGTCAGGTTTGCTCAAAGCAACCATCCTGATCCTCGGTTTGGGGTTGGCGGCGGCCGCTGTGGTTGGTCTTGCCCTGGCCTGGACGGAACGGCCTGCCGAGACCTCCGGGCAAACGAGCCTGGCGACGCCCACGAGTGCCAGACCATCTGAGGAGAGCCAAGTGCCTGCTGACCAAGAACGCTCCGCGGGGACCCAGACGGCTACCTTTGCCCTGGGCTGATTCTGGGGACCCGACTCCCAGTTTGGGAGTCTGCCAGGCGTGATCCGCACCCGCGTTGGATACGCCGGGGGCGCGACGCCGGATCCGACCTATCACGATCTGGGTAACCATAGCGAAACGATCCAGATCGACTACGATCCGGCCCAGATAACCTATCAGGAGCTGCTGGACCGGTTCTGGAAGAGCCACAGCCCCACCAGCCGGCCCTGGTCCAGCCAGTACGCCTCCATCATCTTTTACCACGACGAAGAGCAGAAACGGCTGGCCGAGGAGGGTCGAGACCGGTTTGCTGCCGAGATCGGGGACCAGGTCTTTACCGAGATCGTCCCCTTCTCCGAGTTCTACCTGGCCGAGACCTACCACCAGAAATACCGCCTGCAACAGGCCCCGGACCTGCTGGAAGAGTTTCGTGCCATCTACCCCGATGATGAGGACTTGGTCAATGCTACGGCTGCAGCCCGCTTCAACGGCTACATGGGCGGCTATGGCACGCCCGAAACCCTGGAGGCGGAGATCCGCAAGCTGAACCTGCCCCCGGAAACACAGCAGCGGCTGTTGGAGCTTGTTTCCAACCTGGAGCGTTAGCTTGTAGCCACTACGAACCGATGGCTCACTTGCGCCACAGGGTGTTAGTACCCGGCCCGCCCATCGGCTGCCGATCAAGGATGTGAGGGAATGGATCAATCCAGGCCAAAGCATCTACTTCTGGTCCTTGCCCTGTGGCTGCCGTTCGTGCTTACGGCCTGCGGTTCGGGCGCCCCTGTTCCTGCATCGGGGACAGACCCTGCGGCGGCCAGTGCCCCTGCTCCTGCATCGGGAACAGACCCAGTCCCCACATTGGAGACAGATCATGTCCCAACCAGTACCCCCATCCCCACGGGCCGGCTGTCTCCCAAAGATCTGGCCGCGTTCGACTTTGTGATCGAAAAAAAGATCGATGCCGTACCGCTGGCCGGTCTGAGCCTGGCCATCCGCTGGGGCTCCGAGTCCCCCTATATCAAGGGCTACGGCTATGCCGACCTGGCGACCTCTACGCGGGCCACAGAGGACACCATCTACCAGATCGCCTCCCTGACCAAACAGTTCACTGCGGCAGCCATCATGCAGTTGGTCGAGGGCAACCAGTTGGCCCTGGACGACCCCGTCGTCAAGTTCTTCCCCCAGGCCCCCGATTCGTGGCGGGAGATCACCGTCCAACAC
>JASFHU010000368.1:0-5309 GCA_050123055.1 Anaerolineae bacterium | reverse complement strand
CAAAAGCGCCCGCTACTCTCCTGGCCAGCTTCCCAGGCGTAATGCTGAAATTCGATCCCATTCTGAAAGGTCCGCGGCCCGCCGACCGGCTCCAGCGGGTCCTCTGACCATGGTGGAGCTTGGGGCCATGAACCGTCCAACTCGACGAGGCGAAAGCCATCCCGCAGTTCCCGAGTTGGCCACGCACCGTACCACCCGGCTGCCTCCCCCGCATCTGGTGACACCAGCGCGACGCTTCGGTTTGCCGGAAACACAGCAGCAGATTCTCCATCGACAAAGCGGTAGGCCACTCTGCCCCGAAGCAGCACGTCAAAAATGGCCGGAATCTGGTCCACCACAATCGAATCCCCCTGCCCCACCACAAGCACCTCGCTGGCGTTGATCTCGTGGACCGCCTCCATCGTGTCATGGGCGATATCAATGTAACGGGCCAAAGGCACTTCGAATCCACCGGGTGTATCGTTCGCTGCCACAAAGCGCCCCATGAGAACCAGTGCGATCACCTGGGCCACGATCAGAACTCCCAGCACCGCTGCCCCAGCTAGCGCCAAGGGGCGATGCCACTTGGGAGCCTGCGTCCGCACGCTACTCAGGAGCATCTCCACAGCACGGCCGATGATAAGGTAGGCAGCGGGAGCGACTAGGGCGAAAAAGTGCAGGTGCAGTTCCAGGCTATGGCGCAGGTTGAAGACTATCGGCACCACCAGCCAGGACAGGAGAACCACGTCAATCCGGGCTGCCTTTTGCTCTGTGGGCTCTACTGCTCGCCATCGCGTCGCAGCACGCCACAGTAGCCCCATCGAAGCCCCTACTGCCAGCCACCCAATGAGGTTGAAGATCCGGCCCAACTCGGGTACAATCGTGAGGAGTGGGTACGCTTCTCCCGCCAGGGCGTGGATGCTACGTCCGCTGATCGCCTCCCAGCCCAGCCGCACAGCCGACAGGTCCCATTCTGCCGCTGGCAACGATCCAAGTGATGCCAGAGCCGGCCAGCCGCTCTGAATCTGGTGAAGGAGGAAAGGGACTGCAGTTAGAACCCCCAGCGCTCCGCCAACCAGCAACGGGACAATCCGGATCCTGCGCCAGAAGACAATCAGCCACAGCACGAAAGCAGGTGCTAACGATATCGCCGACGGATGTACCTGCACCAGCAGCGCATAGACGACGATAGCCCAGGCCAGCTGCCATTGCCGTCGTTCCGAGGGAGCAGGGCCAGCTCCCTCAATCAGGGCCGAGATCGTCAGGCCGAAGAAAGACAGCGTCAACAGGGGCACAAAAGCTACCTGCCAGATCTTCCGGCTAAAGGCCACTGACCATGGGCTGACGGCAAAAAGCAGAGTCGCAGTCATTGCTGCCCACCAACCTCCGCCGGGCCAGCGTCGCGCTAGCCACCAACAGAGGGCGACTGCAGCAACGCCCACCAGCCCACCATAAATGGTGGCAGGGATCGGGTTGGTGGTGAAGAGAAAGGCTGGGACGTAGAGGTATGCACTGATGGGCGAGTGGTCAAATCCTGCCGACGAGGGTACGCCTACAAGCGGGATTCGGCCCTCTCGCGTCACTTCCAGGGCTAGCGCTGCAAGGCGAGCTTCGCTGAATTTGAACTCGGTCATGGTGGGCCAAGCAACACGAAGCACCGTTGCCAACAGCAGGATGCCCGCCAGCAGAAAGAGTTCCCTCTTGCTTGGGGACCTTACCTGCCCGGCCATGAAGCCCTTCTCCGCATCCGAGTCCTCAGGACGAATAGTACACTACCGGTAGCCAGGGCTGCAAGCCCTGCCATACACAGAACGAAACCCCACCCAATTGCAGGTGGAACGCCGTAGACGCTGTCGATAGCTGCCTTGACAATGTAGAATTGCCACCCGGATAGCCCGATAGCGGCGATGGCCATGCCAGCGCTCAGCGAGCCGGTCAACCAGGCTGGAAGCCGGCCCCAGATCCAAAAGCCTGCCAGCAGGAGCCAGCAGAGACCCAGGGTGATGGTTTGCAGACGGAACTCGGCCGTCATCAAGCTCGCCGGTGACCATGCTGGCGGCAGCAACTGCAGGCTGACCAACGCAGCCAGGAGCAGGGCCGGCACACGCAACAACCATGGGTAGCCTAACCGCGGGGAACCAATGAGCAAGGCTATGGTCACAGCTGCAGCAAAAGGCGGAAGGTAGAACATTTGCCGGGTAACCGGCAGTGTTCCATCAAGGACACCAGGCAGAAACTTGACAAACTCGCCCATATCCACTCCGCTTAGGGTTAGCCCGGCCGTCGCATGGGCGATCCAGGGGCCATAATATCCAACACTGGCCAGCACCCAGCCCATCGGTAGGAGCAATCGTGCCGCTCCCAGGCTACCATCCGGCGCGGCAGCTCTATCAATCTGGTCCAGACTTGTCTGGTTGCTCAACGCACCTCCACCTTTTCATCCATGTTCTCCTAGACCTATGCTGCCAGCATAGTGTAACTGGGAATCTCTTCACCCTTGGGGCTACCCATATGGCTCTAGCCGGCTTCCTCTATCGCACTGCAAAGTACCTCGAGTCTGGCCTCCTCTTCCTTCGCCGCCTGAAAGTACTCGTACATGAACCTGCTGCGACGTTGGCGTAGTGCCATTGGAGCCACGGCGGCGACGTCCGTTTCGACAGCCAGTTCGCGCCCGTCGGCTGCGGCATAAGCCCGGGCCGCTTCCAGTGTGGTGATCTCGGCCCGGTGGCTAGAGATCTCCAGCTCGTGGATGATCTCCAGGGCCAGTTTCTCCGCCCCGGGGGCAAACTCCACCCGCCCCAAAAGATCACGGGCACGTTCGATCTCTTCGCCAAACGAGATCGTATCTTCGGCCAGAGCTGCGATCAGCCAATGTGGATGCTCTCGGAAGGCGCGTACACGCCGGTATACCTCAAGCCGCTCCTCCGGTACTTCAAGGCCATCCACCAGAACCCTCAATCCAAAGCGATCTTGGATTTGGGGTCGCAACTCTCCCTCCTCCGGGTTCATGGAACCCACCAGCGTAAAGCTCGACGGATAGATGGCACTCAGAGGGCCTCGCCTAACCGTAACTCGTCCCTGGGCCGCCGCGTCGAGGATGGCGTCCACAAGCACGTCATTGAGTAGATTGACCTCGTCAATGTAGAGCAGATTCCGGTGTGCGTGAGCCAGGATGCCCCGCTCCAGACGTATTCTGTGCTGTTCTACCGCCACGCGCTCATTGATCCCGCCGATGACATCATCCAGGCGAGCGTTGAGCGGCAACTCGATGAGCCGCATGCGATCCAGCCCTGTCAGCTCTTCTCCTCGGGCGATCTTGGCTGCACACTCGGAGCATACGGCGTCCATGCCCCACGTCTCGGCTGCCTCCTCCTCGCAGCCATACGGGCACAGGCTGCGACGAACAGGCGGCATCAGGTCGACGAGGCCGCGTACAGACGTCGTCTTTCCTGTTCCCCGGGGACCGATGAGCAGCACCCCACCCACTGCCGGATTGATCACGTTCAGCAACAGGGCCGTCTTCATCTCTGTCTGTCCCACGATGGACAGAAAGGGAAATACCGGGATCTCCCCACTCACAAACTCCGGTTTGGGCGTGGTCCGCAGGATGGTTGCAGCTGAGTGTTTCTGCAGTATCTGCAGAAGCATCGATTTAGACATCGTCTCCCTCACTTTGGTAGCCGGTAGATGTGGACGGGTGCAAAGTGGTAGATTCCGACGGTTGGATAGCCGGCCACTACTATCCCGGCGGGTTGGGGCACGAATTCGGCCAACAATGTCCCATTGGTGCTCAGTGCATCGTACGCCGCAACCTCATCAGCGTAGAACTCCGGTTGTTGGCGCAACACCTCCCAGATGCCGTCACTAACAATCAATACCTCAAATCCTTCCTGTCGGTACCAGTCCAGGCCGTGATCGCCCATGCGGATGACGTCCTCGACATGATACCGATCGTAATCGAACGGGACGGAATAATGCTCGATAGCAATTCTGCTGCCCGGCTGGATGTGTGCTTCGACCCATTGCCCGGCGCTCTCTCTATGGTCAGTCTGGCTCAGGGCTCGATCGAACGACACACTGGCAATCAGGGGCAGAACCACGAGTAGCGCTGTTGCCAGGATTGCCAACATGTTTCCCCCCAACTGGCTCCATTTGAGCCGCTGTCTCAGCCAGTCTGATCCGGCATCCAACAGCCAGCCGCCTCCAAGCGCCAGGAAGGGCAACAGCGGTACCAGGTTCCGCTCAAAGCGCACGATGAAGCGCGAGATCACAAGGAAGTAGAGGATCGGAAAGGAGAGAAGCAGCAACCCCTTCCTCCAATCCCGCCACAACAGCCCGACCAGTCCAGTAATCCCCGCAACCACCCACAGTGCATCGGCCGACGTGAGAAGGACGGTGGCATACCATCGCCAATTGCCGGTACCTTCAAAACCCGGGTGCTGAGTGCCATAATGGTGCAGCACAGTGGCCAGGTCATTCAGAAAGTCGGGCAGATTGCCGAGGGCGAATGGATTCCCACCAAAGAAGCCCACCAGAAAACCCCCCAGCGCCAGAAACAAGCCCCCACTGAGCCAGCCCCACTCACCCTTCGACTCCCTAAGGCCATGAGCCGTCAGAGGCGCTACGACGACCACAGCCCCATTATATTTGGTAGCTCCGGCCAGCCCCGCGCAGAGCCCGGCCAGCAGGTACCATTTTGCCTCCCCTCGTGTCCTGATCAATTCGCTGAAGAGCAGCGTCAACGAAGCCCAAAAGCCGACCATCACGTCAAACGTGGCATAGTGGGAGTGGATGATGTGTAGGTAGTTGACGGCCAGCAAGGCCGCTGCCAGGATGCCAGTTCGCCAGCCTCGCATCTGTCGCCCCACGGAATAGACGGTCAGCACGGTCAACGTCCCAAAAACAGCAGTTACCAACCGCCCCACCTGGTAGTAGTTCGGCACCACAAAGCCGGGTACATAGCGCCACAGGTCCTGCGTGACACCGTACAAAAAGTAGAGTGCGTACGCCCCGGCCTGAACATAGGCGTACACAGGTGGATAGTTGAACCGGTGCAGGTTCCAGTCCCCCGTCCACAGGATGGCAGCCGCACGCTCAACCAAAGCATGTTCATCCGGGTGATAACGAGTATAGGCAGGCAAGCCAAACCCACTTCCCCAGGCCCGTAGGATAAATCCGACGAGTAGGACGATGACTAGCAGCATCCCCACCACCACTCTGCCTTGGCCAGGTAGTCTTCGCATAGCCTATCCCCCCCTTACCAGAAAGCAGGACGGCCGAAAATCACATCTTTGCCCCCTGACTATACGAAGTGCACTTCGTTTTTTGCT